>NZ_BAAAPC010000022.1:44495-104060 GCF_039530945.1 Nocardiopsis rhodophaea | reverse complement strand
ACGCCGGTGCCGGATCACTAGTCCCTGCTTTCGCACCTGCTCGACACGTCCGTCTCACAGTCAAGCTCCCTTGTGCACTTACACTCACCACCTGATTGCCAACCAGGCCGAGGGAACCTTTGGGCGCGGTTCGGAACTTACCCGAAAAGGAATTTCACTCTCTGAGGATGGGTATAGTTATCACCGCCGTCTACCGCCGCTTAGATTCCCAGAATCGGGGGGTTGCCCCGCCTCACTGGTCCTCTTAACGTTCCGGAACCGGGCAGGCGTCAGTCCGTATACAGCGTCGTAGGACTTCGCACGGAACTGTGTTTTTAGTAAGCAGACGCTCGGGCCTAGGCCCGCGGCCGGACGGAGCTCACACCGCGTGTGACCTAGGCGCTGTTGAGTTCTCCAGGAGCATACGCCCCGCCACGCTGGGCGCGGCAAAGAACTCGGTCGCTGATATTCCTATATCCGCGTGCTCCCCACCGGACACTCACGGCGGGTCGGCTTCCACGGAAAATCTTATTATCGTCAACACATGGCCGTGCCTGGTATTCCCGGAAGGGGCCCGTGGGCCTGCACTCCTCCAAAGAACTCTCTCCATTTTAGTGCGATGCGCCGCCGGAACACCAGAAGAACCAGCGGGTCTTGCTCGCGGCCCGCCCGGGCGCGACGCACTCGTTCAGTGCTGACTCCGCTGGGCGGCCCGCCGCGTGCGCCTCCGACCACGCCGCCCGGTGGGTGCAGCATCGCGTACACGGTCGGTGAGCCGGCAGAACGCGCAGACCTCCGACGTCGTCGGCGATCCACACCGCGAGCACGGGTGCACCTCCGCCTCGTCCGCGTTGCCCGCGTCGGCCGCATGCGACAGCATCGGCTGCACCCGGTTGACGAACCCGCTGACGAAGGAGAGCTTGGCACCGGGCTGGCGTTCCTCCAGCTGGTTGAGCATCTCCTTGTAGGCGAGGTGGCGGTTGCCCCCCGCCATGGGGCACTCCTCGATGATGTAGTTGATGCCCCGGATCGCACAGTAAGCGGCGGTCTCACGCTCGCTCAGCCGGACCAGGGGTTTCACCCGACGGGCGAACCCCTCCGACTCGGGCAGGACCGGGCGCTGCCGTGCAAGGTAGTCGACCTCCCACCGCAGCACGTTGCCGAACAGTACCGCCGCCTCGTCGTCGAGGTTATGACCGGTGACCACGACCTCGTAACCGTGCTCCAGGGCCGCCCTGTTGATCATGTGCCGTTTGGACAGCCCGCACGCGGAACACGCGGGCCGGGCGCCGCGCGCCGCCTGCGGGATCGCGAAGCCGGCCTCGTCGGCCAGATCCACCTCGATCAGGCGCGGCCCGCGCCGCTTGGCGAACTCCCGGGCGTGCTCCGCCGAGCGTTCGCTGTACTGGCCGATCCCCAACCCCAGGTACAGGCCGTCAGCCCGGTAACCCAGGTCGAGCAGGATGTCCCACACCGCGAGTGAGTCCTTGCCGCCTGAGACCGCGACGAGGGGATGGTCGTCCGAGGAGAGCATCGCGTGTCGATCGATGGTGCGTCGCACCTGTTCACGGCAGTGCCGCAGGAAACACTCAGCGCAGTAGACCATACGGTGCTGGCGGAGCTCGATGGCGGCGCGGTCGCCGCAGCGGTGGCACTTTGTCGCGCTCATCGTCGCTGTACCTCGCCTTCGGGAGGTGGCTGCGGTTTCGTCGGCGGGCACGTAGCCGCCCCGTGCCCGCCGCGAGGGCGGGGCCACCGCGGAAGGGGCCCACCCTCGCGGCTCTACGGGACCGGCGGTCGCTACTCGGCGCCGCCGGAGATGACCGGGCGAATCTCCACCGGTTGCTCGTCGTCCAAAACGGTGTTGCCCACGACCAGCTCGTCGCCGCGGATGACGAGCACCGACTCGCGGTTGAGGCCGAGTTGGGCGCACAGCTCATTGGCCTTCAGGGGCCCGGTCACCTCGATCTCGCGTTTGGGGTTGTGGAGATGGACCTTCATGGTTCCCTCTCTCACGGATGGGCTGCCGCGTCTTCCCAGTCCCACGCTATATACCCGCACCTGGGGGATTGTCTGCGGACGAGTGGTGGGTGCGCGCTCACGGATGGCCACGACGCCGTGCATCCCGCGTGCGGGCGAGGCGGCGCTTGGCGCAGAAGCGAGGCCAGATGACCGGGGGAGTGGTGGCGCGGAGAGACGCGGCGACGCGGGGCGGACGGCCACGCCCGCTTCTCCCCGTCGCGGACGGTATCCACGTTCCGGTCGCGGCTCCTCGCCGACGCACGGCAGCGCCGAAGGAGGTCGACGCCACGTCCCTCGCCGTCGATGAGGCACGCCGTGTTAATGGTCGCGGACGGGCGGTCTCCAGCGCGAGGGTGGCGAAGGCCGCCGACCGGAAACCGCCCGCCCCACCGGCCTGTCAGGACAGGCCGGTGATCTCTCCGTCGTCGTCGACGTCGATGCCGTAGGCAGCGGGCGAGCTACCCAGCCCAGGCATGGTCTGCATCGTCCCGCAGATCAGGTAGACGTACCCGGCGCCCGCCGCCGGGCGGACCTCCCGGACGGGCAGTGTCCAGCCGGTGGGCGCGCCGCGCAGGGACGGATCGGCGGACAGCGACAGGTGCGTCTTGGCGATGCACACCGGAAGCCGCCCGAGGCCGTTGCGTTCGCAGGCCCGTACCTGGCGTTCGGCCGTCTCGGAGAACTCGGTGCCGTCGGCCCCGTAGACGCTGCGCGCCACCGCCTCCACCTTGTCGCGGATCGAGGCGTCTTCGGGGTAGAGCGGTGCGTACGCGGACGGCTCTCCAGCCGCCTCGGCCACGGCTCGCGCCAGATCCTCGGCTCCCCGGCCGCCGTCGGCGACGTTGGTGCACACCGCGCTGCGCGCCCCGGTGTCGGCGGCGATCCGGCGCACCTCCTCCAGCTCCGAGGCGTGGTCGGTGGGGAAGGCGTTGACCGCGACGACCGGGGACACCCCGTGCAGACGGCAGTTCTCGATCTGCTTGACGAGGTTGGCCGCACCGGCACGGACGTCCTCGGGGGACTCCTGCAGCATCTCCTCGGGGAGCGGGCGCCCGGCAGCCACCGCGTGGCGGCCCGAGTGGGCCTTGAGCGCTCGCACCGTCGCCACCACAACGGCGGCGTCAGGGGCCTCGCCCGACACGCGGCACTTGATGTTGAAGAAGCGCTCCGCCCCCATGTCGGCGCCGAACCCGGCCTCGGTGACCAGGAAGTCGCCGCAGCGCAGACCTATCAGGTCCGCGATCACCGAGGAGTTGCCGGTGGCGATGTTGCCGAACGGGCCGGTGTGCACCAGGACCGGGGTGTGCTCCAGCGTCTGCAGCAGATTTGGCTTGATCGCCTCGCGCAGGACCGCCGCCATGGCCCCGGCGCCGCCGATCTGCTCGGCGGTCACCGGTTTGCCCGCGCGGCTGCTCGCCACGATGATGCGCCCCAGCCGCGCGCGCATGTCGCGCGTGGAGGAGGACAGCGAGAGCAGCGCCATCACCTCGGATGCCGCCGTGATGTCGAAACCGGTCTGGCGCGGCACACCGTCGACCCGGCGGCCCAGGCCGGTGATGACGGAGCGCAGGGAGCGGTCGTTGACGTCGAGCACCCGCCGCCAGGAGATGTCGTGCGGGTCGATGTCCAGGGCGTTGTCCCGGTAGAGGTGGTTGTCCACGAGCGCGGCCAGCAGGTTGTGGGCCGCTCCGACCGCGTGGATGTCGCCGGTCAGGTGCAGGTTGAGCCGCTCCATCGGGACGACCTGACTGTAGCCGCCGCCGGCCGCACCGCCCTTGATCCCGAAAACCGGGCCCATGGAGGGCTGGCGCAGCGCGATGGAGGTGCGGTGGCCGATGCGGTTGAGTCCGTCGCCCAGTCCGACCGTGGTGGCGGTCTTGCCCTCACCCAGTGGGGTGGGCGTCACCGCGGTCACCACGACGTACCGGGCGCGCGGTCGTTCGGTGAGCTCAGTGAGAGCGGACGTACGGATCTTGGCCACGTGGTCGCCGTAGGGCTCAAGCAGCTCGGGCGGAAGGCCCATGCGTTCGGCAAGGCTCGTGAGCGGCTCCAGGGCCGCGTCGCGGGCGATCTCCAGGTCGGTCGGGAAACGCAACGACATCACCCCTAGCGGTCCCTCGTCCCGCCGGTGCGCGGCCCTCCCGGACGGAAGCGCGGGGCGAGGAACGCGACGTTGGACTGTTGGTAAACCTGCACCCACATTCTCGACGAGAGTTGGTTATAGCGCAACCAGTTTCATAATGCGCAATATCTCGCCGGGTTCGGCCACGGCGCGGGCGTTGCGAGGGAGCGGAGGGGCGAAAGCGAACGGGAGGGAAGAGCGGCGGGACGTGAAAGGGCTACGCGCACGACGCCGACAGGGCCGGGACGCGGGCCGGGGAGGGGACAGACCAGCAAAACGATCAGGTAGAAGAGCCGACGCTACACCGAGCGGGTTCGACGCCGTGGGGGTGGAGCCCCGGGCGCGAATGACCGAGAAGCAACGATATGGAGTCCTCGTGGATGCCACAGTCCTGCATGCCCTCGGCAAGCCGCCGCGCTTCGAATAGTCGCCCCGAGTCGAGCGCTGACGATGGCGGGAGTGAGGCGCCGGGCGTTGGCCCCTGCCGCACACCGGTGGGTGTGCCGAGACCTTAGTGACAGTCGGAAAGTCGTGGAGGGGGGTGATCGGCCGCTTGATCTGCGGATTCACCTGCGTACGCAAGGAAGCTCTTGGTAGAGGCATGGGAGTCGAATCCATACAGCCTGACCAGGAGCTTCGGTGCCATTCAACCGCATCGGCGCGCGGGCGCGCGACCGCTTCCTCAACGATCTGTCCGACCGGGAGCGGGAAATGCTCTCCGTGCTTCCCCTGCCTGCCCGGCCCGCACGCAGGGGACGCCCCGGACGCACTCGGCCCGCGCGATCACCAACGCGATCCGGTCCCCGTTACGCACTGGCTGCCCACGGCGCCACCTGCCTGGATGTTTCCCTCCTGGCAAGACCGCCTACGAATACGTGCGCCGCTGGGCGGCCGAGGGCACCATGCTCCGCGTCCGCGCCGAGCTATGCGACTTCCTCCAGGTAGGGGCAGGCCGCGCCGCCGAACCCAGCGCGGCTGTGATCGACTCCCCGTAGGTGCGCGGCGTCGATAGCGTTTCCCGCGCCTGGCGGGGCTGGGACCCCGGCACGAAGGCCAGCGGAAGAAAGCGCCGCATCGCCGTCGACGTGCTCGGCCTGGTCTTGGGCGTGTTGGTCACACCGGCCGACGTGCGGGACCGCGACGCCGCCCGCACCCTGCTCGCGCGCATCGCCGCCGCCCACTGGATGCTGCGCCTGGTGTGGGCCGACGCGGGGTACGCCGGCGGACTGGTGGAGCGGGCGGCCACACGGCTGCGGACTGCTGTGGCAATAGTGCGCACGCCGCCCGGCCGGTCCACGTTCGTCGTGCTGCCCCGCAGGTGGGTGGTCGAACGCACCCTGGCCTGGACCAACAAGCACCGCCGCTGCGTGTGCGATTACGAGCGGTTGCCCGCCCATCACGAGGCCATGGTCTTGTGGGCGACCACCTGGCACATGCTTACACGACTCACCTGACCAGAACTTCCCGACTGTCACGAAGACTGCCCAGGGGCCGGGGAACGGGCGAGACTCGGGTCGGCCCAGGTCACGGGCGGGCGTCTGGTCCCCTCGCGGGGCCCTGCCCGGTCAGGCGCGCCAGGACGCCATCGACGACGGCCTCCACGTAGCCGTCGGAGATAGTCGCATCGCCGGTCAGACAGCGGTGGGTGAGCATCGCCGGGCCGACCTCTGCCAGGAGGTCCAGATCGCTGGGGGGCTCGCCCCCGTCGGGCAGAGCGTCGCGCAGCACTTCCCCGATGCGCACCTTGCAGGGGGTGACCACGTGGTCGTTGACCAGCGAGCGCATGAACCCGGTGTCGGTGCCCGCTTCCGAGGCGGCGACCTGGAAGAGCGTGCCGCGGGTGCGGTTGAACACTGCTTGCAGGAAGCGGAGGAGGGCGACGAGGTCGGTGCGGGTGTCACCGGTGCGCGGGACCTCGTCGGGGTCGGGCAGGGTGCTGCGCAGGGCGTCGCGGACCATCGCCTCCTTGTCGGGCCACCTGCGGTACAGGGCGGACTTGCCGGTCCCCGCCGCGCCGGCCACGCTCTCCATGGTGAGGCGCGCGTAGCCGGTGGTGCGCAGTTCGTCCAGAACGGCGCCGAAGATGGCCTGCTTGAGCTCCTCGCCCCGGCGGCGCGTCTGGGCGGTGGCCTCCCTACTCGGACCGACTGTCCTGGGCGGCATCGAAGGACCACCTTTCTTCCGCAGCGGAGCTCGGGCTCAATCCTATTAAGACTTGTAGTGGACGCACACGTCCACTATATAGTGGACGTTGTCGTTCCTTATTGGGGTCGCGTATGCGCCCGCCTACCTCCGGGAGGAAGAACCGTGTCCACCGCATCCTCGCCCTCCGCTCAGGAGGGCGCGCCTGCGCCCGCTGCGCCTCTCTGGCCCGGCCTGGCGCTGGTGGTGATCGTGGGAGTCGAGCTGATGCTGATGCTCGATATGACGATCATGAACATCGCCCTGCCCGACATCCGGGCGGGTCTGGGCTTCACCCCGACCGGGTTGGCCTGGGTCGTCAACGCCTTCGCGCTGACCTTCGGCGGACTCCTGCTCCTCGGCGGCAGGGCCGGGGACATCCTGGGCCGTCGGCGGGTCTTCGTCGTCGGCGTGCTGATCTTTACCGCTGCCTCCCTGATCGGCGGACTGGCGGTCTCGGCCGAGATGCTCATCGCTGCCCGCGCCCTGCAGGGTGTCGGGGCCGCACTCGCAGGTCCGAGCACCCTGGCCCTGCTCATGACCCACTTCGAGGAGGGGCCGCCACGCAACCGCGCCCTGGCCGTCTACTCGACCGTCACCGGGTCCGCCATGGCCCTGGGCCTGCTGCTCGGCGGTGTCATCACCTTTCTGGCCTCCTGGCGCTGGGTGCTACTAGTGAACGTGCCCATCGGCGTCATCGTGGTGCTGCTGGTCCCGTTGGCGTTGCGGGAGGCCGAGCGCAACGAGGGCAAGTTCGACCTGGCGGGCGCCCTCGCCTCCACGGCCGGCCTGACCGCACTGGTCTACGGCTTCCTGCGCGCCGCGGAAGGGGAGTGGGGAGCCCCAGTCACCATCGGCTGCTTCGCGGCTGGCCTGGTCCTGCTGGCGCTGTTCGTCCTCAACGAGGGCAAGGCCTCCCAGCCGATCATGCCACTGCGCCTGTTCGCTGAGCGCAGCCGCGCCGCCGGACTGCTGAACATGCTGCTGGTGCCGGCCACTCTGTTCGCGATGTTCTTCTTCCTTGTCCAGTACCTTCAGGAGGCCCTGGAGCAGTCGCCAATCACCGCGGGGCTGTCGTTCCTGCCTATGGCTGTCGCGGTCTTTGTCGGGGCCCAGGTCGTCCTCAAGCTAGTGCCCAAGACCGGTCCGAAGCCGATCGCGGCGACGGGCGTGGCGCTGATCAGCGTCGCGGCCCTGTGGCTCACCACGCTCAGCCCGGAGGGGACCTACCTGACCGGTGTGCTCGGGCCGATGGTGCTGTTCGGGATCGGCGTCGGGTTCAGCGTGGTCCCGCTCAACATGATCATCGTCTCCGGCGTGCCTGCCGAGGACTCCGGAGCGGCCTCGGGGCTGCTCCAGGCGCTCCAGCAGATCGGCGGCGCCCTCGGCCTCGCCGTTCTGGTGGCGATGTTCGGCGCGGTGAGCCGCGGCGCTGAGGCGACCGGAGCCGACCCGGCGGGCGCGATGACCGAGGGGATCTCGGGTGCGTTCCTGCTCGGCAGCGCCTTCACCCTCGTCGCCCTGATTGCCACCCTGATCGGCATCAACAACGCCAAGACCAAGGCGGCCGCTGCGGGGAGGTGAGCCCGTCCCCCTGACCTGCGGAAACGGACCCGCGCCCGATCGAGAGCGGGTCCGTTCGTGGAAAAGGCCCTATGGACAAGCGCCTTCGAAAGGGGCCCTGCCTACTGAGGGATGAGGATCCCCGCCCGACGGCCGACTGCGGGGCAGGTCACGTCCCGTGGGGTGGTGGGAATTCACGAGCGCACTGAACCCTTGCTCTGATCCCCTGGGGCCGACCTCGTAGGGCCCGCGCCGACTGCCCAGTCCTCGCCCGCTCACCCAGGAGCGCGGCCATAGATCCTGCGGAGAAGTAGCGCTGGTCGATGGTCTGCCACTCATCGTGTAGCTCGGCCAGCACCGCCCCGATCATCCGGTGCAGCGCCGGTTCGGAAAAACCCGTCGGGCTGTTGGACGTGTTGCCGATCACGTCTGCGGACCTCGCGCAGGTTCCCGGGAAGCTGCTCCGGCCGTGGTTCGAGGCCTTCCGGCTGCAAGTGGCGGTCGACAAGGCGGAGGAGAAGGTGGACGTCGGGGTGGTGCTGTTGCCGGAGACCATCAACGACGTGCGAGTGATTACGGATCAGGTTGTGAGCTCTGCTGAACCGCGTGACGGCTCTGATCCGTTGACTGTTGGTATGGCGGCCCCAGGGGGAGTCTACGCAAACGGTCACCCCGGCGGCCGTCGCCAACTGACGATCCGCGCAACGCTGCCTCTGCGGTCGATGGGGCAATAGAAGACTGGGGTCGGGTGTGCTTGGCCCCCGACCCCAGTTCACAGGACCAGCGGATGGCGGGAATTGAACCCGCGTTATCAGCTTGGGAAGCAGAACCCACGCGTGTGGGCCGACGCGCCTACGAGTGAGACGGCTGTTGTCGGCTCCGCCAGCGCAGCACCGACCGCACTGTGGGGCGGCACCTGCGTCACAGACTTCGCTTTCGCGAGCGCGCAGCCTCCAACGCCACCTCGATCTCTTCCCGTCGTGGGTTGTCTGGGCGCAGCCGTCCCTCCAGGTAGGCGATGAGGGTCTCGTCCGACCAGCCTGATGTGGTGCAGGTCGAGCCGATCCGATGGTGCTTCACGTCGCGCTCACAGAGGTAGGTCTTCTGAGCCTCGGAATCGGCCACTTTGAATCCGTGGTTGAGGTCGCCTCCGGCGCGTTTCGCGTTCTCAAGGAGAATTCTCTTGAGCTCACTACGTCGTTCTGGGTGGAATGTGCGCCACCCCCTGATGCGTGTCATGAGCGCGTCGATCATAGCGTCCGTGCTCTCCGGCGGAAGATCCCCAAGGCGGCCCGCACCTCCGGACTCCCGTCCATTCCAATCTTTTCGCAAGCTTTCTTTGGTTGGCGGTGAGACTGTCGTCATGCCCCGAGTAGAGCGAATCTCACCCCATTCCCATGTGGCTTCGGCAGGTACCTCCCGGGGAGCCCAATTCGCATGCCATGGAGGTAGTTCGGAGAAAGGTGTTGGAGGAACATAGGAGAGAAATCGATCGACAGCTGGCTGTTTCCGAGGGGTGAAGGCGGAGGGGTGGAACGGAGCTTCTATTGGCAGATCCTGAGGCTTTGCACCCTTGTAGAAGAGCTTGTTTGGGGTGTGGCCTATGAAGCGGCTCAACACGGTTGCCGTCTTTGCGGCGTCGACCTCTGCTTGATGTGTGCTTCTCGTGCCTCTTCCGGTAGCGAGCCGGTACAGTGAGCTGAGCTTACGTCGCGTGGCGATGAGATGCCCATAGGCGGTGACCTGCGTACACGCCGCAGGAAAGGAAAACCCCTCGAGTCCAGATCGAGTAAATTCGGACGCGAGAAAAGCCCCATCGAAGGCCATATTGTGGGCCACGACGACAGAACCCGACAGGAGGGCACATATATCGTCGGCGACGTCAGAAAATGTGGGGGCGCAGCGGAGAGAATCGGTGGTGAGACCATGGACGGCTGTGGCGTCCTCAGGGACAATTCCCGGTGGTTGAACCAATGTGGATGCCGAACCAGCGACCTCACCCGTCCCCCGCATGTTGATCACAGCAAACTCAACGATGTGGTCCCTCTCGGGATCTAGCCCTGTGGTTTCGATATCGATTACAGCGAAGTTGAGTTTCTTGGGGTCCATCGCAACCCGACGTGTGAAGTACCCCACGTTGAACATCATCGTCAATTTCTCCTCGTCGTTCCGCTGCGATCCGGTCCAATGCGGGGCCGTGTCTGATGTGCCGCTTCCAAACGCGAGATCTTCATTAGGAAACTGTGAGCCAGCGTGGTTTTTGGTGACACCGTTAAGGACCTTCCAGGTGGAAAAGTCAGGGATGCTGATATCCGACTTCGGAATCAGCAACTGATGTACCGAGCATCAGCTATTCGTCGAATAGTAGCGCCGTACCGTTCCCCCTCGCGAGTGAAGAACTGTCACGGATCTATGGCAGAATCCTCGGTGATAACCCACATGCCTTTCTCGCACAACCCAGTGTCGGATGTGTAGATCCGTCCGTCCTCCGTGATAGCGGCGAAGAACATGTTCTCGTTCTTGGCACACCTTTCGCGCCATAGGGAGAACGGCCAGGGGTGGGTTTCAAGATCCAAAGACTGCTCTTCCACGTCTCCTGGAAGAACCACAGCCCTCTCCTTGAACGGGACATCATCGATGTCCGGAGGGGGAAGTTCCCGTCCGGTAGAGGACACCCATATGTCCACGGGTACATCCAGGTCGTTGCGGATTGCGTAGTCCGGTGGTGTTGTGCACGATGCGCAGCTGGCGGCGATGGCGATCGCCGCGGCTAGGCGTGCCTTGGTCGAACCCACAGGTGATCGGCCTCCGTCCCCGGAGGGTGCGGGCCACACACGCGTTTGTGGTCCGCACCGGCTCTAGCGGTTTGCCTGCTCCGTGATCTTTTTGGCGTCTTCGTCACCGATGACCGGCAATGCCCCATCAGGGTAGCCCTCCCACGGCCGGTCGCCCTGAACGATCGCTTCGGTCTGCGGGCCCCACCCCTCAGGCAGCACACCCGAACCGTTGCCCTGGGAACGGGCGGCCCCGGGGATGGTGACGTCATACAGCACCCCGGAAGGGATTCCGGCGCCGTACTTGTTCACCGATGACACACCGATCCGGTAGGTCATCCCGCGTTCGAGTCCCTTGATCCGCATGCTGGTCTTCGTGGTGTACTTCGTCCACAACTCCGGGTAGTGGCCTACGGCCTCCAGCCAATACACCCGATACGAACTCGCACCGGGCATATCGCCCCAGTTCAACAACACCTCATTGCCGTCGATCAGCGCTTCCACGTTCGGCGGTCCGGGAAGCGTCTTAGGCGCGGCCACGGCCCCCCTGACGGGGCTTGACGGCCCCACCTGGCCGGGTCCGCGGGCAGCTGACACCTTGAACTCATACCGGTGGCCCTTGCGCACCCACGTCGATTTGAAGTAGTCCCCGGGCACCGGCAGCGGCAGCAGGTGCCACTCTCCGTTCTCGGTGGCATCCCTGGTCCACAGGTAGTACCCGGCGGCCCCGAACTCGCGGTCCCAGCTGATACGGAACCCCTCGGTGGTCACCTGCACCTCAAGCCAGTCCGGGCGCGTCAACCGCACATCCGGCGGGTTGCTCGGGATAGGACCGAATGACCCGCCGACCCCGTACTTCGATGACAGGGCGCCTGCGAACTTCGAAGCGATGAAGTAGTCGCCCTTCGTGTTGGGGTGAAGCCCGTCCCACCCGTAGGCGGCGGGGTTGTATCCGCTCACCAGGTCCACCAGACCCACCGGGGAGCGCGACGTGGACAGGCGCGGCACCTCGGCCCGAAGCAGCTCGGCGTACTCGCGGATCTCCGGGTTCAGCCATTCGAACTCCGGCTGGACCGTGCGGGTCACGACGTTGGAGATCAGAACCTTGATGTCAGGATTGGCCTTGCGCGCCTCACTGATCATCTTGCGGGCTGAGGCCACCGTCCCCGGCGCGTCGCTGTACCCCCACGCGAGATCGTTGAACCCCAACGCGATCAGCAGATAGTCAGGGTCGTAGGTTTCGACATCGCGGCGGATGGTGTTGTTCGCATTGGCGAACGTCCATCCCCACATCGCGTTGTGGTCCCGGTCGAAGTCGTTGCGCCAGTAGCGGGCCGTGGACGGCCCCGGGTAGTACTCCTGGGGCGGAAGCTCTTCCTGTTCCAGTAGGGCGATGTTGCGCTTGTCGGTGTGGATGTCGTAAGCGCCCTTGCGGGGGCCGACGAAGTCGATCTTTTCGCCCTTGGACTCAAGGTGCCGGTTGAGGGCGTAGCGCCAGCTGTGGGACCCCTCGTTGCCGTGGGTGATGGAGTCCCCCACCACCATCAGACGCTTACCCCCCGTGTTGCGGTGCAGGCTGGCCGACCATGACAGCTTGGCTTTGTCCTTCATAGCCGCGTTGGAGTCTGCGACCAACTTGGTTCGCACCGCAATCAGGGTGGCGGTCTGGCCTGCCTTCAGCGAGACCACAGCCTGACCTGAACCGGCGCCTTTGGAGTAGTCGACCGGTGTCATGCTCGGGCGGCCGCCGCCACCGGATGACCAGGTCACCAGCACGTACCGGAAGCTCGAATTCCCGGTGAGATTGACGACCAGGCGTCCGGAACCGCTGCTAGTGGGGGCGAACTCCATGTAGGTGGTTCCTCCAGGGCTGACCCTGGCGTAGCTGCTGAACTTCGATCCCCATCCCATGCTCTTGTAACTGTGCTTGGGACGTCTCCCATCAAGTTCGGCCCGCCAGATGTCCCGGACGCGGGAGTCCTTGTACCCGTCGGGTGCCCCCAGGTAGTAGCCCATATCGGTGCCACGGTCGAGCCGGTAGTTGGCGGCCGCGAACCCCAAAAGGACCTCGTCTATGCCGCGGCCCTGGTAGGCGGTAGCGAACCGGATGGCGCCGATCGGGGTACCGGCGTCTTCGAGCACCCGCCAGGTGTCCAGCACGAAGTTACGCGACACGGCCTCAGTGAAATAGGCGGGCACAGCGAACGCCCCGTACTGGCGTGCGCCACCGAGTCCGTCATGGGCGTTGATCGCCAATTCCGGATACATGAGGAACTCGTCAAGTGCTTCTGCATACATCGAGCTTCCGCTTCCGCTGCGCAGGCTCTGACCTGCACCCCATTCGGCGCTGGCTTCCATCCACCAGTTGGTGGTCGCGCCGATCGCGTTCCAGTCGGCGATGTAGTTGTACTGGAACACGTGGTGGAGTTCGTGGCGCGGAAGGTAGTTGTACCTTCCTTCGTTCCGCCCGTTGCCCCCTAGTTCGGCGGGGTCGCCGGACATGAAGATCATGTGGCCGTACTTGGTGGACGGAAGCGGGGGAACGACCGCATTGCCGGGAGGTACCACTCCGAGTACGGCCATGATGCGGCCCGGCTCGCCGTGGCGGAACCCCATTCCGGTGTAGGTGCCATAAGCGTCCTCAAGAGCGGACAGGATCTCGTCTACGGCGTCGGGGACACCATTGGCGGGCGAGGAGTCGCGGGCGGGTACGCCGCCTTCTCCGATGTTGTAGCGGACCTGTGTGTGCTTGCGCTTGGTGACGCAGTGGAAGACGACTCCGGTGATCTCTTCGGGGTTGGCGCAGTCCTTCCAGGCTCCTTTGGCGGTTCGGGATGTGCCGTTGGGGTTCTCGCCCTCGGGTTGGGACGGTTCGAGGTAGTTTTCCAGCCACTGGCGGGTCTTGGCTGACGCCTTGTCCTTGTGGCTGAGCACGTAGGAAAGATAGGGGGTGTAGGCGAGGTCCGCTGTGAGGTCCGGCCGGAGCTTCTTCGGAAGGCGTTTGGGGTCGGTGACGTTCAGCATCCCGTACTTGACCAGCTGGTCAACGGAGATTTCCCCGTTGAGCCACACGTCAACGACTCTGTCGCGGTCTCCGAAATCAGGCTTTGGGTCGGGTTTGTCGGGCGTGGCGGGGTGGTCGGCGAAGTAGTCGCGTGCCGCGGAGGCGATATCCCGTTTCTGCTCGGCATTGGCCGGGGGTGCTGCCGCCGAGGTCGCGGCCACCGCCAGGACGAGCGACAGCACGGCGCACGCGGTCCGGTAGGGGGCAAGGTGTTTCATAGGGTGTCCGATGGTGTGGGGGTCGGGGGTCGGCCATCCTAGGGACAGGTGTGTGGGGCGGTAGGAGGGTGCGCGGCGGGTGGGTGCGGACGTACGCGCGGTGTGTGTACCTCCCATCGGTAGGGGGTTTCAGCTTCTACATGGGCATACACATGTGTACTCAGGGGGTAAGCATGTAGCCCATGCCCGCCTGGCCTTCCTGGGCGCCGATCCACCCAGAGGGCAGGGCGGCCCGGCAGGCGAGGAGTACGGCCCCACCACACAGGGGCCCGGCCTGCGGGGAAGATCGACGCGTGAGGCGTGGACGGTGACAATCCGGGTGAGTTGATCGGGCTCACCGTCAACGAAATTCGCCGCCCGCACGCCCACCACGACCGGCCTGATCACGCCTGGTCGCACCGGATCAGATGGTCACGGTGGCGGCGCTGTCACCATGCCCGCCCCGCCGCTGCCACTACCAGCACCAGAGACACCTCATCGATCACTAAGTGCGGCTGGAGAATTAATCGTTGTCTCTCGCTGGATGCGACCGGCGGCCTCACGACCTTGGAGTGGGGCCTAAAACGGCCGCACGCCGAGGAACGGGAGGCGATGTGGCGTCACGGATTGAAAGTGCCAGTAACCGAGGTGGTCATGTTCAGCAACGCCAGAATGATCGGAATCAGCGTGATCACGATGATGATCCCCAGGAAGATTACGATCATCCGTAGATATCGCTCCAACTTGACTCCGAAACTAAGCGGTGGACTCGGCAGGCAAGAGTTTACCAAGGGGAAATTCATGTTGATCTACGGATTGGACTCGTCGCCGCCGGAGCCGTCAATGTAGTCGCCGTTCAGCAAAAGCTGCGCAGCCCACTGTCCCGATCCATCCACCTCAATGGTGGTCTCCGGATAGCTGTTCCACACGACACCCAGATTCGGAATTTCCAGTGCGATGTGGTCCATGCGGCGGAGCTCCCACAACTCGGCCTGGTCGTCGGAGGCTTCGTTCTTCTGTGAGATCTTGTCCGTCACACCGGTTCCCTTCACCGAGTGGAACGGGCTGATGTCGGTGAAGAAGCTCTCCTGCTTGGGTGTTCCCTCAATCTCACCGGTGCTCTTATCGAACGACCAGGTCACTTCGTTATTCCACCTCCAGTTCACGGTGCCGACGAAGTCGCGTGCGGTGAGCTGGACACCGATCTCACCACTTTGAGTATCCGCCGAGGCCGGACTGTCTTTAACCTCGACCTCCGAGGCGTCGTATTCGAAGGTTCGAGGGTCGGTTACGTGCTGACCGATCTCGGGGTGATCTTCCATGTACTTGACGTCGGACTCAGTCCATGTTCCGTCGTGCAGGCGGTCGATGACGCGACCACGTCATCGACCTCGGGCTTTTCAACGGGAGTCGAGTCTGAAGAGGCTGGCGATTGAAGCAAGGTCAGGGCGAAGGGGAGCGTCAGTGAAACAGCAGCGAGTGATCTAATGCGCATCGGGTCTCCCTTATTCAGAGTGAGAAGAGTCAATGCGGGATGGGACGCTAACAACGATTAATTCATTGGCGCAATAGATTCGGACCTGCGTTCGCGTGCGTCACGGCTTTATAAGCAGTGCTTGCTTGGCGTGTCGATGCAGGTTGTCCGGAACCGGCCACATCATCGAGATCCCGGTGGAGCAGCCGCCCTTGGTGGAGCGGCGCAGGCCCTGCTCGGTGTCGACTGTGCCCAACCACCCACCGGTGTCGCATCAGGAGCCTCGCGTGGCTTCTTCAGGGGTGTCAGGGCGAAGTGGACGGGTGAGCGGGCGCATGCGGGTATGGCACGTTCACGTGGGGAGCAGGGGCGACCGCCGTTTGCGGTGTGGCCTTGTGGACAGGACCGAGACAAGAACGACACGAGCGCCTCTGATCAAGGGGCCATGGGTGAGGTGGTGCGGCGGCTGCTGGCCGAGTTCGTACCGCAGGGTGGGGTGGTCGCCGACCTCATGCGCCGCTCCGATGGCTGCTCGCAGTTGGGCGCGGTGGCCGTGCGCGGTTTGCAGCCAGGGGAGGTGGACGAGGCCAAGAGGACGCTGGCGGAAGCGGGAACCGCTGATGGCCAGCTACGGGTCGTCGCGGGTGAGACGTCGGCTCCTGACGAGGTGGTTGGAGAAGTCGACCTTGCTCTTCTGGTGCCGCTGCCTGCGCGCTCTGGTGCCTTCGGCGACGGAGACAGGGGTGCCTACGAGCGGGAGGTGGGGAAGGAGGTCGATCGGGCCGCGGAGCTGTTGCGTCCTGGTGGGTATGCCGCTGTCATCGCTCGGCATGGCCGCCCCCACAGCGGGTTCCTGGACTTGTCCGCGATTGCCGTACACGCGGTCGAGCGCGCCGAGCTGGTCTATATCCAGCACGTGATCGCCATCACGGTTCCAATTCGGGGCGAGGCTCTGTCCGCCCCGATCGGCGGGGGTGGTGGGCAGCTCGGCGTGTGGGAGGCACAGGCGGCCGCGCGCATCCACCACCCGGTGCACCTGGATGTGGTGGTGTGCGTCAAACCCGAAGCGGCCCCGGACGCGACGCCGTTTCCGGTGGGGGTGTCCCGATGAGCCGCCGTGATCCGACGCAGGGCGACGAGCCGGGGCTGGTGTCGGTGTGGGTGACCGGGCAGAAGCAGGCCCGCTACCAGCGCGAAGGCCGCTACTCCCGGTTGTCGATGGGGCACCCGGGAAGATGCTTCCCGCAATCGCCCGCCATGCGATCACTGCCTACACCCGGCCTGGCGGGGGCGTGCTGGACCCGTTGTGCGGGATCGGTACCACTCTGGTGGAGGCTGCCCACCTCGGCCGGGAGGCGCTGGGCGTTGAACTGGAGGCGAAGTGGGCGTCGATCGCCCGCGTCAATCTTGAGCTCGCTGCTGTTCAAGGTGCCGACGGTGTGGGTGAGGTGCATGCGGGTGACGCTCGCGAGGTCGCTGGCGAGCTCGCGAGCGGGGCCTGGGCGGGGAAGGCGTCGTTGCTGCTGACTTCCCCGCCGTACGGGGCCATGACCCATGGGCTGGTGCGTTCCCGTCGCGATGGGGCGGAGAAGGTCGAGAGGTGGTCGCACACCTACAACCGCACGCGTAACCGGGCGGAATCTCGCCTATCAGCGCCCGGAGGCCCTGCTGAAGTCGTTCACGCAGATCCTGGCCACGTGCCGCCCGCTGCTCGCACCGGGGCCGTGGTGGCGGGCACCGCCCATCCCTATCGGATGCAGGGGAAGCTGGTCGATTTCCCCGGCCAGGTGTCCCAGGCCGCCGTGCGAGCGGGGCTGGTGCCACACGAGAAGTGCGTGGCGCTGCTGTGCGCGCTGCGTGACGGCGGCGTCGTTTCCCGCGCCTCGTTCTTTCAGTTGATCGAAACCCAGCGGTTGCGTGCGAAGGGGCTGGGCGTGCAGGTGATCCAGCACGAGGACGTCCTAATCTTCATCAATCCTGGGCCAGCCCCGGAGGTCGCGTTGGGGGCGGTCGCGTGAGTGACCTGAGCCCTCCCGCCAGCCCGCTCTGTGCGGGGATCGTCAACAACCTCCCGGCGCACCGTGGGCTGGAAGATCACCGGGATCGACGAGGCTATGGCCGACGTTCGAGCGGGCGCCGTCGGTGAGGTGCCCGCCCACCCGCGATGCGGCCGCTACGCAAGCGCCGAGAAGCTGGGCAACGCGGTTGGCTACCGCTACCCTACGCCGCCCCGACGGAGTTTTGGAGCAGCAGCACCCGCCGGACGCACTGGTAGGGAAAAAGACTACTACCGCCCCCACTCAGCACAGCGGGGAACGCGCCCTGCGTGAGCGCCTCGCGAAGCTCCGCCGCACCCGCCGTGGCGGGTAGGGCACCGATGCGATCCCGCCGGCACGTTCGACGTGTTCCACTCGATCAATGCTGCCGACGGACGAATGCACTCCGACGGTCGTCCACAAGGCAGCGCCGCGTGTTGCGTGCGGTTCGGCGCGCCCGGCGCCTACCGGCAGGGAGCCGTCCGAATCGAGTCGGCGGCGGCTCGCAGAAGGCCGACGATCAGGATGACGCTCCGTAGCGGGCGGCGACCTCGGCGGCACGGTTGCGCAGGGAGGTGCGCAACCACTGCGGGTCCAAGGCTTCGGCGTCCGTGGCGAGCTGCCACAACGCCCATTCGGCGTGTCTCAAATCCTGAAAGGTCACCTCCAGCCGCAGTCGGCCGTCCGCGTCGGCTCCTTCGGCGCGGACGGCCAGGGCGGTGCCCATGAGGTCCTCGCGCCGCGCCGGGTTCACCCGTACCAGCACGGTGACCTGGTCGCCGCCGGTCCGGAATCGGGCACTTCGTTCCCGCCAGACCCGGTCCAGATCCACCTGGTCCGGTCGCTGTGCGGGTTCGTCGAGTTCCTCGGCGGCCAAGAGCCGGGACAACCGGTATGTGCGGTCCGCGCCAGCCCTTGTGGCCAGCAAGTAGCCCTGATCGCGGACGTTGACCAGGCCGATCGGGTCCACCGTGCGCCACTTCGGGGCCTGCTCCGCGGCCGCGTAGAGAATGCGCAGCTTGTGTCCGGCGACCACTGCGCGGCGGACCTCGGCCACGACGGTGTCGGGCATCTCCTCGGCGGTCAGCCGGCGCGCGAGGAGGTCGGTCTCGGGGGCGATGAGCACTCGTTGGGCTGAGCTGGCCGCGGCGGCCCGATCGTGTTCCGGGAGCGCGTCGACCACCTTGCGCATGGCCGAAGCGAGCGCCGAACCGAGGCCGAACACCGACGCGCCGCGGCGTGATCCGGCGACCAGCAGGGCGAGTGCCTCGTCGTGGTTCAGACCGGAGAGCTCGGTCTGCAGACCGGGCAGCAGTGCGAAACCGCCGTGTCGGCCGCGTTCGGCGTAGACCGGGACACCGGCCGCGGACAGCGCCTCGATGTCACGCAGCACGGTGCGGGTGGATACCTCCAGCTCGCGGGCGAGCTCGGCCGCCGACAGCCGACCGTGCTGGCGCAGCAGCAGAACCAGCGATACCAATCGGTCGGCGCGCATACGGAAACCATACAGGAATACACGACACAGGATGTCGTGATTTCCTGGCAGGCTCGTCACCGCGACGTCAAGACGGCGGCTACCGAGCCGATGGCCGCACGTACTCGCAATGACTCGAATGGAGCTGATGTGACAGTAGAGCGCACGGCGGTCAATCAGGTGACGTGGTCGGCGGAAATGGGATTCAACCAGGGGGAGATCGTCTCCGGGAACACCCGAACCCTGTACTGCTCTGGGCAGACCGCGATGAGCGGCGAAGGCAAACCCCAGCACGACGGTGACATGGCGGCGCAGTTGGCGCTGAGTCTCGACAATCTGGAGGCCGTTCTCGGCAAGGCCGACATGTCCCTGGCGAACCTCGTCCGGCTCAACGTCTACACCACTGATGTCGATCTGCTTTTCCAGCACTACGGTGCGCTGGCGTCACGGTTGGGCGCCGCTGGGGTGGCACCGCCGACCACGATGCTCGGGGTGACACGGCTGGCGATCCCGACCCTGATGGTCGAACTTGAGGGGACCGCCGTCGCGTAATGCGACCTTGCCGCCTCCGGTAGGGCTCACGGAGGCGCCACGAGGAGCAGGCCGATGGTGTGTGAGCGGAACACCGCCGCATGCTTCAGGGCGGCTTCCGGCAGCGGCGGGACTTCCACGACCCGCGCCCCGCGCACAAGGTAGGCATACCGGGCGAGGCGGAATCCGAGCACCGAAGCTGCGGCCAAGAGCCGTGCACTTGCGGCCAGAACGGCGAGCACCGGGGCCCCGAGTTCCAGCAGTTCGGGGACGAGGGATGGATCCATCAAGCGCCTCTCTCGCCCGGGTCGACGTCCGGCTCGTCGACTCCGGTGTCGGTGGTCGTGCGGTGGCGTGTTCGGCGGGGTGGGAGGTGATCAGGTCGTGTTCAGCCGGGGACGGCAGCGCCCGGAATCCGACCCCCTGGTGCCCGGTCATTAGCAGGGCACTGGCGGAAGCGGGAACCGCGGATGGCCATGCGCGGGCGGCCGCGAGTGGCATGCCGGCGCCTGATAACGCGGTTTGAGGAGTCGACCTTGCAGTTTTGGCACGGCTGCCTGTGTCCGCGCACTGTGAGGCGTTCAGTGAGGGGACCGGAGGTGGTCACGAGCACGCGGTCGGGTACTGGACGGCGTCGTCGGTGCGGGAAATCTCGGTGAACCCCACGTACACGGGCTACATGGTCTCGAACCGCCGGGCGCATCGTGCGGCGGGAGGGGCGTGCGACCCGCCGGAGGAGTGGGTGTGCTCGCCGTAGCCGACTCACGAGGAGTTGGTTTCGAAGGAGATGTTCGTCCTCGCCCAGCAGGTGGCGCGGCATCGCAGCAAGTCGTCGGACGTGGTGAACGCTCGGCGGGCCGGGGTGTCGCGCTGCCACATGTTCCGGACCTTCGCCAAGTGCACCTACGCCGGGGTGCGGAAGGCGCAAGTTCGGCACGCTCCTCAAGAGGATCACCTACTACAAATGCCAGCCCAAGAAGGGGTATCGGCCCGACGGGCACCCGCCGACGGCGGTCCCCTCTTCAGGCGATGCTGGTCGAGACCGACACATCGGCCTAGCTGGAGCTAAAACAGCGGGCTGAGCGGTTGCGGGCGGAGATCATTGACCTGGGCAGGTGGATACACCGGTTAGTGCGGAGTATTGAGGCGGCCGACGCTCCCGATGGTGCCCTGGCGCGTAGTGTCCAGGCCAGGTCCGGGGAGTTGGAGGTGGAGCGCCGGTCGAAGACCGACGAGCTTTCCGTGATCCAGGACGCCCGGGTAGCAGACCAGGATCCCGGCCTTTTGGACCTGCTGCCTGTTTCCGGTCGCGACCTGGAAGGTGTTCGGTCGGAGGAATTGCGGCCGATGTTCGAGGCGTTCCGGTTGGAGATCGGCTACAGCAAGGAACGGGCTGAACTGGAGCTTTCGGTGACTCTGCTGCCAGAGACGATCGCCGAGGTGAGGGTGGCTGCGGATCGTGTGGTGGGTTCTGTTGAACCGCTTGACAGCTCTGATCCGTTGACCCTGTATATGGCGGCCCCAGCAGGATTCGAACCTGCGACACCCACTTTAGGAGAGTGGTGCTCTGTCCCCTGAGCTATGAGGCCCTGTCGGGCTCCAAGGGTAGCGGAGGATGCGGGTTCTTGCGGCGGGTGGGCAGGATCGAGGTGGGGGAGTGGTGTGGGTGTCGCGGGGGCGGTGTCGAGGGGATGCGGGATTGAGTACTCTTCTCTCATCGGGGTTGTCATTACCCTCTCGTGACTGTTGTCACATCTGCGTGGCTTGGCCTGAGTTCTCTCGCCGCAGGTACGACTGCCTGCGTTCTGCTCAGCGCGTCCGGTTGTGGACATGTAGTAGCTTGCGATGCGGCCACGCGTACGACCGAAACAGGCAGCCGGAGGATCACTCGTGCCGTTCATTCTCGATCCGACGCGACGGAAGAAGCGCGTGACGAGAATCGAGACCCCGACTGTGGTCGAGAACCCGTCCGTGCTGAGAGCGCCCCGCTGGATGCGGGCGCGGACGGCGCAGGCCGTGATGGTCGCGGTCGCCATGGCGCTCTTTGTCGTGCCGGGTGCGGATGTGGCGATGGCGCCCGTCAGTGCGCCGGCCCACGCCGATGACGACCTCGACACGCTCAAGGAGCAGGCGGACAAGGCCAAGAAGGAGCTGGAGAAGGCCACCGACAAGTACACCAAGCGCGAGAAGGCCCTGGAGAAAGCGCAGGACAAGCTTGTTGCCACCCTGCACGACCTGCAGCAGACCGAGCTGAAGCTCGCGGACTTGCGTGAGCCCTTGGCGGACCTGGCCAGTTCGCTGTACAAGCGCCCCGACGGGGGCACGCTGGCGCTCATGGCCTCTGGCACGCTCGACGAGGACTTGGAGACCGAGGCCTACGTCGTGAAGCTCTCGGACAACAACGAGGCGCTGATGGAGGAGGCCAACAAGCTGCGGTCCAAGCAGGCCTCCCTGACCAGCGACGCGCAGGAGCTGCAGGCGTCGAACCAGCTGGAGAGGGTCGAGCTCAAGGACGAGCTGGAGAAGCTGAAGAAGAAGTCCAAGGAGAGCACCGACAAGCTCATGAAGGAGCTTGAGGACCGCGGGCTGTCCGTCGACGCCTACATGGCCGGCGTGGAGTGCGACCCCTCCAAGGGCGAAGCCGCCTCCGGGTATCCCAATGGGCTGCTGCCCAAGGACGCGCTGTGCGCGCTCTACGAGGACGGGCACTACCTGCGCGCTGATGCCGCCGTTGACTTCCTCAAGATGAACGAGGCCTACCAGGAGCGCTTCGGGAAGTCGATGTGCCTCACCAGCTCGTACCGCGACCTGGCCAACCAGCACCGGGTCTACGCCGAGCAGCCGCCCGGGAACGCCGCGGTCCCCGGCACCAGCAACCACGGCTGGGGCCTGGCCGTCGACCTGTGCGGCGGGGTGCAGAACCAGGGCTCGGCCCCGTTCAACTGGCTGGAGCAGAACTCACAGCGGTTCGGCTGGTACCACCCGCAGTGGGCCTACTCAAGCCCGTTCGAGCCCTGGCACTGGGAGTACAAGGCCGCGAAGGGGCAGTAGCGAAGCGCCCCTCTGGAGGGTCTCACGCGGTCTCGGGGACGACCTCGCTGGTGCAGTGGGCGCACCGGGCTGCCGCGCGGTCGATGCTGCTGCGGCACTGCGGGCAGCTGCGGTGGGTGGCTTCCTCCTCCTTGTCGAAGCGGTCGATGAGCTTGGCCACGGGCAGCACCACGAAGAAGTACAGGATCGCGGCGGTGATCAGGAACGCGATGAGGGCGTCGATGAACGCCCCGTAGAGGAAGCGGCTGCCGTTGATCTCGAAGTACAGGTCACCGAACGCGGGGACCCCGCCGAAGATGCCGATGAGCGGGGTGATGAACCCTTCGGTGAAAGCGGTGATCAGGTCCGCGAAGACGGCGCCGATGACCACGGCCACCGCCAGCTGCACGAGGTTGCCCTGCAGAAGGAACTTCTTGAATCCGTCCATGGGGGATGCTCCTGAACTGGTCGCTGATTGACGGGTGCGGGCACCGGGCGGAAGAGCGGCGGAACCGAAGGGGAGTTCGGGGGACGCGGTCGCCGCGGGTGCCCACGGGGGTTGTGTTGTGCCCATGCTGGAGTCACACGGTCCACATGGGCCATGCTGCGCCACAGCGGTAAAGCGCCTGGCCAGGATCTACCGCTGAAGGTTACGGGTCAACCTCGCATAGTTATGGACAGCCGCTCGGCAGCCGCCCGACCTGCCAGAATCCGTGCCTCCTCGTCGGTGACCGCCACCAGGATCAGCGCGCCCGCGTCTCCGGAAGCGGAATCGGGCTCCTCCGGGACCGCGATGACCGGGCGGTCCGACACCACGCGTTCCGCGCTGGGGGCGGGGGCGATGTCGAGGTCGGCTGCGGGAGCGGGCGCCGCGGAGAGGATGTCGACCCGGCGGCCCGGGCGCAGCAGCGCCACCGCCCCCGGATCAGCGACCCGGACCGGGGCGGCCACCATGTCCGACCCGTACTCGCGGGCGGGAGGATCGGCGACGCGGGCGGTGGTGAGCACCTCGCCGCGCCGCATCGGCCCGGTGAGGCCGGCCCCGACCGGCTCGGACCCCGGGCGCAGCGCACCCTCCGGCACCACAGGTGAGGGAAGGGAGCGGACCGTGAGGTCGGCGGACGCGAGCGGCGACTCCGCTGTGAGGTCGCGGGCGGCGACGAGGACCTCGGTGGTCGGATCCGGTGGCGGACGGACCAGCAGCACCGCCCCGGCGAGAGCGAAGGCGGCGCAGAGAGCGCCGAGGGGACGCCGATACCGGGCCAGCCGGACGATGAGGTGCGGAGGTCGGGTGGTCATGCCTGGACGGTAGGCGGCCGGTGGTGGAAGCGGTCGCCGTTGTCCACAGGCGGGGGAGCCGAGGGTGGCGGCGGACGACGCGCCAGCGAGCCCCGACCGGGTCGGCGGGTTCCGGCTAGGCCGCCGCTGTCCGGCCTCGACGCGGGGTCCGCCCGGCCGCGTTGCCTCCCGCGTTCAGTGCCCGCTGAGACACCAAAGACCGGGGTGATTCCCCTCGTGGGGAGCCCCGGTCCGATGAGTGGCGCGCGCGGCTAGCTCGCGGCTGCGGCGGGCGCGCTGGACGTGCTCTCCGAGCCGCCCGAGGAGGACGAGCCCGAGGAGGACGTCGAAGAGGAAGACGTGGACGAGGACGCGTCCGAGGACGTGGAGGACGACGCCGACTCGCTCTGGCCGTTGCCGGACGTGCCCGCCGTCACCGAGCTGTCGGAGCTGGTCCCGCTGTCCGTGCGGTAGAAGCCGGAGCCCTTGAAGACGATTCCCACGGCCGAGTACACCTTGCGGAGCCGCCCCTGGCACTGCGGGCACACGGTCAGCGAGTCATCGCTGAACTTCTGTACGACCTCCATCCCGTGGTCGCACTCGGTGCATGCGTACTGGTACGTAGGCACTGTCGTCCTCCTTGTTGGCACTCTCGCCCACCGACTGCCAAATATTACGCTGTTGAACGGCTAAGCCGCGACATTGGCGGGGCAGCGCCGCTCCTGGTCGTAAGCCGATCCCTGTAACACCCCTCCGCCCCGGCCTGTTCCGTGTCGGCCCGCGCCACGCCGCAGCTGTCAGCAGTGCACGACTCCACGCTGCGGCGTCACCACCGCCTGCACCGGGCGATCGTGCGCCTCGGAGGGCACCGATTCCACGAACTCTGTGTCGTAAATCACTGCTAGGGTCAGCGTGTTCGGCCCGACGCGCGCCAGCGCCCTGTCGTAACATCCGGCGCCACGCCCGAGCCGCCGCCCCGCGTGGTCCACCGCGAGCGCCGGGCAGACCACGACGGCCGCCCTGCGCACCGCGTCGGGCCCGTAGCGGTGCCCTGTCGGTTCGAGTAGTCCGTACCCGGCCGGGGCCAGGCTGCCGGGTCCGTCATAGGCGGCCCAGTCGAGGTCCCCGCCGGGCAGGAAGATCGGCAGCAGGACATAGGTGCCCTGCTTCCACAGGGTGGTGATGAGCTTGCGCGTGTCCGGCTCGGTTCCCACGGAGTAGTAGACCGCCGCAGTTCCGCCCATGCCCAGCTGGGGCAGGGCGGTGACGGCGTCGCGGATCGCCGATCCCGCCTCGGCCCGCTGCGTCTCCGGCATCGCTTGTCGCGCGGCGAGGATCGTGCGCCGCATCTCCCGTTTCGCCTCGATGTCCATGGCACAGATAGTGTCGCAGTCCCGCGCCGGAAGGTGAGGGCGAGTCGAAGGTCGGGTGAACGTCTGCCCGCACAGGCACCGGACATAGCTCCTCTACCGGCGCCAATCACCTGGACAGGTAGGTCAGAGCACGCCCGCGAGCGCCACGGCGTCGTACAGTGCCGACATGACTGATTCGCAAGCCGTCCGTCCCCCGGTGACCAAGGCCGTGGTGCCGGCCGCGGGGCTGGGGACCCGCTTCCTTCCCGCGACCAAGGCCACCCCCAAGGAGATGCTGCCGATCGTCGACAAACCGGCGATCCAGTACGTCGTCGAGGAGGCCGTCGCCGCTGGTCTCCACGACGTCCTGATGATCACTGGCCGCAGCAAGCGCTCCATCGAGGACCACTTCGACCGCGCCTACGAGCTGGAGGAGGCGCTGCGGGCCAAGAACGACACCCAGCGGCTGAACTCCGTCCGCGAGTCCAGCGAGCTGGCCCAGATCCACTACGTCCGCCAGGGCGAACCGCGCGGGCTCGGACACGCCGTGCTGTGCGCGGCGGCCCACGCCGGAGACGAGGCGTTCGCCGTGCTGCTGGGCGACGACATCATCGCGGGCCGCGAGGCGCTGCTCAAGCGGATGATCGACGTGCACCAGACCCACGGCGGCAGCGTCATCGCGCTCATGGAGGTCGAGCCGGAGCAGGTCTCGCTGTACGGCTGTGCCGCGATCGAGGCCACCGACGAGGACGATGTCGTCGTCATCACCGACCTCGTCGAAAAGCCCCCGGCCGATCAGGCGCCGAGCCGCTGGGCGATCATCGGACGCTACATCTGCGACCCGATGGTGTTCGACGTGCTGCGCGACACGCCGCCCGGCCGCGGCGGCGAGATCCAGCTGACCGACGCCCTGCGCGAGCTCGCCAAGCGCAAGCCCGAGGACGGGGGTCCCGTTCACGGCGTTCTGTTCCGCGGACACCGCTACGACACCGGCAACAAGGTCGATTACCTTCGCACTGTGGTGGAATTCGCATGTGCCCGCCCCGACCTCGCCGCGGAACTCGTGCCGTGGCTGCGCGATTTCGTGGCGAATCAGCGGAGCTGACAGAACAGGGGCCACCGCGGCGCCGGCCGCGCGGCCGACCATGGCAACGGGTGAGGGAACGCCGATGAAGACCGTCGAAGAGCACATCTCCGATGTCCTGGACCTGGTCGAGCCGCTCGACCCCATCGAGCTGGACCTTCTGCGGGCACATGGCGGCGTGCTGGCCGAACCGGTGGCGTCACCGGTCTCTCTGCCCAGATTCGACAACTCCTCGATGGACGGCTACGCGGTGGTGGCGGCCGACCTCGCCGGAGCATCGGAGCAGGACCCTGTCCAGCTCCCGGTGGTCGCGGACATCCCGGCCGGGGACCCCTCCGTCAACGCGATCCGCTCCGGGTACTGCGCGCGCATCATGACCGGGGCGCCCGTGCCCTCGGGGGCCACGGCGGTGGTGCCGGTGGAGTGGACCGACGGCGGCCAGGTCACCGTGACCATGACCCGCTCCGTGCGTGAGGGCAACGCCATCCGAAGAGCGGGCGAGGACGTCGAGACAGGCACGACCGTACTGCGCAGCGGGGTTCGCCTGGGCGCCGCCGAACTGGGGGTGCTCGCCGCCGTCGGCCGCAAGTCCGTGCAGGTCCACCCGCGCCCGCGCGTCGTCGTCCTGTCGACCGGGGAGGAGCTCGTGGAACCCGGGCGGCCGGTGGGCCCCGGGCAGATCTGGGAGTCGAACAGCTTCATGCTGACCGCGGCCGCACAGGACGCCGGCTGCACCGCCTACCGGCACGGCTTCATCGGCGACGACCCCGCCACCGTCCTGGACACCCTCGACGATGTGCTGCTCCAGGCCGACATCATCCTCACCACCGGCGGCGTCAGCATGGGCGCCTACGACGTGGTCAAGGAGGTGCTCTCGCGCTCGGGCACGGTCACCTTCGACAAGGTGGCCATGCAGCCCGGAATGCCGCAGGGGGCCGGGACCATCGGCGTGTCGAAGACGCCGATCGTGACCCTCCCCGGCAACCCCGTCAGCGCCTTCGTGTCCTTCCAGCTGTTCGTCCTTCCCGCGCTGCGCCGTCTGCGCGGCCTGCCGCCGCGGCCGCTGCCGACCGTGCACGCCCGGCTCGCGCAGCCGGTCGCCTCCTCGCCCCGCGGACGCCGCTCCTACCTGCGCGCCGTCCTGGAGTACGACCGCCGGGGCGGCGACAACGTCGCCTTCACCGCCTTCCCTGCCGTGCGCCAGGGTTCCCACCAGCTGTCTGCCCTGGCGGAGACCAACGCCCTGGTCATCGTCCCGGAACAGGTCACAGAACTGGCGGAGGGCAGCGTGGTCGAGGTCGTGAAACTGCCCGAACTGGGCTGAGCCGCCGCGCGGGCCTGCGCGGGCCGACACGGTCCGCTCGCTGCGCTGCCGCGGCGGTGGGGCGCGTGGGGAACCGACGCCCCGAGCCCGAAATGCGCAGGGTGGCGCTCCCGTACCCTCGTCCGCCGTCGTAGGGTCGTGCCATGTCCGAATCCCACGCTTCCGGCGCCCATGCTTCCGGAATGACCCATCTCGACGACACCGGCGCGGCCCGCATGGTCGACGTCACGGCCAAGGAGGTCACCGCGCGGACCGCTACGGCGACCGGCCGGGTCCTGCTCTCGCCCGAGGTGGTCACCGCGCTGCGCGGCGGTGACGTCCCCAAGGGCGACGCGCTCGCCGTGGCCCGGCTGGCCGGGATCCAGGGGGCCAAGCGCACCCCTGACCTGGTTCCCCTGTGCCACCCGATCGCCGTGCACGGTGTCGACGTCGCTCTGGAAGTGTGCGACGACGGGGTGGAGATCAGCGCGACCGTCCGGACCGCCGACCGGACCGGTGTCGAGATGGAGGCGCTTACCAGCGTGATGACGGCCGCCCTGGGCCTGGTGGACATGGTCAAGGCGTTGGACCCCGAAGCCGTCGTCAGCGATGTGCGGGTTGAGGAGAAGACCGGGGGCAAGAGCGGGCACTGGCAGAGGTCGCGATGAGCAGGGACACCGTCCCGGACGGTGCGGAGAGGGGAGAGGGGGCGGATGCGGCCGCTCCGGTCCGCCGCGTGGCCGTCATCACCGCCTCCAACCGGGCGGCGGCCGGGGTCTACCCGGACCGATCCGGCCCGATCCTGGTGGAGGAGCTGAAACGCGCCGGATTCGCGGTCGAGGGGCCGTGGGTGGTGCCCGACGGCGCGCCGGTCGCCGAAGCACTGCGGCGCGCGCTGGCCGAGGGCTACGACGCCGCGATCACCACCGGCGGCACCGGGCTGACGCCGGGGGACGACACCCCGGAGGCCACCCGCCCGCTGCTGGTTCGGGAGATCCCGGGCATCCCCGAGGCGCTGCGCTCGGCCGGGCGGGACAAGGGCGTTCCCACCGCGCTCCTCTCCCGCGGCCTGGCGGGGATCGCCGAACGCGGCGAGCACCGCATGCTCGTGGTCAATCTCCCGGGCTCCAGCGGGGGCGTGCGCGACGGTATGGAGGTGCTCCGCCCGATCCTCGGACACGCCATCGACCAGATGGGGGGCGGCGACCACCCCCGGTCCTCCTAACGGCCGACACCCGCCCTCCGCGCCGGTCCCCGGCCCGGTGTCACCCCTGGTGGTCAGGCCACTATCCCGGTTTCCTGCGGGTCCCTTTTGTCATCACATTGCTTGATCGCCGCCCGCCTGAGGGGGGTGGTGGAATACTGGGCCTTGTCACCCCGGGATCGGAGGGACGGAAGTGAATCGGATCCGTGGCTGGCCGATCACCCTGGCCGAGGGGCCGGTCGGTTTGCGCCCTCTGCGGCTCCGCGATGCCGCGGCGCTGCGTGAGACGCGTGTGCGCAATGCCGAATGGCTGCGGCCCTGGGAACCCACCCATCCCGAGATGCCGTTGCAGACCACCGGCATCACCCCCTATATCGCCATGCTCCAGGCCATCCGGAGGGAGGCCCGGAATGGCATCTCGATGCCGTGGGCCATCACCTACAGCGGAGTCTTCGTCGGCCAGCTGACGATCAGCGCGATCGTCTGGGGGTCGGCGCGCTCCGCTCAGGTGGGCTACTGGATCGACAGCGCCTACGCTGGACGGGGGATCACCCCCACGGCGGTGGCGCTCGCGGTCGACCACGCGTTCTTCACGGTCGGCCTGCACCGGATCGAGGCCAACATCCGGCCTGAGAACCAGGCGAGCCGACGCGTCGCCGAGAAGCTCGGTTTCCACGAGGAGGGCATCCGCAGGCGCCAGCTGCATATCGACGGTGCCTGGCGAGACCACATCTGCTACGCCTTGACGTGCGAAGACATCCCCGGCGGACTGCTCGCCCGATGGCGGCGCCGACGCCACGTCAGCGGCACCGGGCCGTCGCAGGAAGGGCGCTGAACCACCACTGACCGAAAACCAGGAGGAGGCCGTTTCCTCAGCTCACACCACGTGACTCATGGTGGGCTCGCAATAACGGATGGTGCGATTGTCGGATTCCCGACGTCGATTCGCCCGCTGAGGAGACATCTGGGTACAAGGAAAGACTGTAATCTCACGACACTCCGGCCCGAATATTGCGCATTTACGGACACCGGGTCGTACGGTGCGGAACGTAGAGGCATCGACGATGCGGGCATACGTGCATAAGGCGCATGGGAGACGGCTGTTGGTGAGCGGTACTGCGAAAGCCGCAGACGGCGGGCCGTGACCTCGGGTTGCCCCGTTGGTTCCCGTGAGGGTTTACGCACGGGCCACCGCGTCGCCGGGTGTCGGGGAGTGTCCGGTGACCTGCGGTACGAGGAGGAGTGATGAGCAGCTCTCCCTTGTACCTCGCCATTGTCGTGGTCTGGCTCATCGTCCTCGTCCCGATGCTGATGCGCCGCGACGCCGCCGAGCCCTTCATCGGCACCGGCCGCCGCGCCGATGACGCCGACGAGGACGGTCCCGAGGGCTCCGTCGACGAGGGCGTCGATGAGGACAGCGTGGACGATCCCCTCGACGACCCCGACTCCCAGCGAACCCAGGTGCTCCGCTACGACGGCGGTGACGTCGGCGGCGCGGCCGACCCGCGGCGGTCCGGCCCTCGCCCCCGCCCGCGACCGCTGGCTTCCACTCCCGGCCGGGCCCGCGTCATCGCCCGCCGCAGGCGCCGCACCACCGGCTTGACCACCCTGTTCGTGGCCACGGCCATCGCCGTGGCCGCCGGCCTGGGCCCGTGGTGGGTCCTGGCCCCACCGGCGCTGTTGCTGGCAGGGCACATGGTGCTGCTCCGGGAAGCCGCGAAGGCCGACGCCGAACGCCGCGCCGCCGAATACCGCGAGCACCGCCGGCGCGAGGCCCTCCGTGCCCGCCGGGCCCGCGAACAGGCCGAACGCGAGGCCGAGATCGTCGAGCTCGCCGACCTCGCTTCCCGCCGCGACCAGGTCTACGACCAGTACGCCGACGCCCATCTGCGCGCCGCGGGGGACTGAACCCCACGGGCGGATAACGCGTTCGAACCACCCCGACGAAGCTGCTAAAGTCGTACACGTCTTGAGGGGCTGTAGCGCAGTCCGGTAGCGCACCTCGTTCGCATCGAGGGGGTCAGGGGTTCGAATCCCCTCAGCTCCACCGCAAGGACACCAGGCCAGAACATTCGTTCTGGCCTTTGGTGTGTTCTGAGGCCCCTCGGCGAGAGCCATCGGGAGAAATCCGGGAGACCCGTTTCTCCAACGGGCCTTTTCCGGACGGGATGATCCGCGGGCGCCCGTGCCGCGGCAGCGTGCGCGGTCGGCGAGGCGGGCGCCCCGGCCGGTGGGGCGGGATATGGTCTGCTGTCGGACGCAGAGTGCGTTTCGTCGGTTTTCCGAGGAGTCCATTTCCTGATGCACGGCCCGCCCTCCCCGCACCGGCCCGGTCCCCCCGGTTATCCGGGGCCTCAAGGCCCGGCCCCGCAGTCATGGCCGTACCCCGGACCCGGGCAAGGGGCACCGCCACCGCCCGGCTACCCGCCTGGGCCCCCGTTTGGTGGGCCGCCGCCCTCAGGCCCGAGGAGGAACGGGCTGGCGATCGGCATCATCGCGGTGAGCCTCGCCGTGGTCCTGCTCGTCGCTGTTGTCATAGTGGTGCTGGTGGTCCGCAATCCGGGGTCCGAAAATGCTGCGGTTTCGGCAGAGGAAAGCCCCTCCGCGACGCCCGAGGCCGAGTCCGCGGTTCCGCAGGTCTACACCGACATTCCCGACTGCGGTGACATCTTCCCCCGCCGAGTGCTGTCGGATTTCCCCGCGATCGAGGGGCGGATCGTCGAGCAGGAGCGCGACCAGCAGGCCGACCTTGCTCCGGGATCCGCGCAGGAGGAGATCGTCCGCTGCAACGACAAGGCCAAGCCGGACAGGATGCGCGTCTGGTTCGAGCGGTACTCCGACGACGTTGCACCCGGCGATCGTGGCGCCGAGGCCGCCGCCAGTCTGGCCACCTGGCGTGACAAGGCCGAACGGGAGATCGAGTACGGGCCTCCGAAGGACGCCATCCAGACGTACGTGCGGATGCGCGACGTGGACGTCGGCGACGAGGCCGTGCTGCTCTCCATGGAGCTCCTCCAACCCGACGAGGTCGACGAGGGCACTCCGGACTCCTATGCCCTCGTGGCCTTCCGGGTGGACAACATCACGGTGCTCTCCAACTACTTCGGGACCGACGAGGGCGAGTCCGCCTGGCAGAAGGACCGGACGGCCATCCGCCTGGCGCGGGTCGTCGAGGACCGGATAGCGAGGAAGTTCCACAGCCGTCCCCTTTGAGGAGTAGCAGGCTGGACGCGGCAGCGGAGTCCGTCCAGCGGATCGGCCTGGGTCCGGTCGCGTGCGGTGCGCACGGCGGCGTTCACCGACTGGTTCGGACGCCGTCCGCGATGCCCCGTCGTCGATCGCCGCAACTGCGGCCTACTGCGTATCGGGCACAGTGCCGACAATGGCCGTCAACGGAGTCCATTCACATCCCCTCGGGCATTCGGGGTGTGGGAGGATTCCACGCGTGCGCTTCCATGCCGATCTGCATATCCACTCGAAGTACTCCAGGGCCTGCAGCAAGGACGCCGACCTGGAACATTTGACCTGGTGGGCGCGGCGTAAGGGCATTACGGTCGTTGGGACCGGGGATTTCACCCACCCGGCGTGGTTCGCCCATCTGCGCGAGAGCCTGGTGCCCGCCGAGCCCGGGTTGTTCCGGCTGCGGGAGGATCTGGACCGGGACATCGTTCGGAAGCTTCCGCCGAACATGGCCGCGGCCCCCGTGCGGTTCATGCTATCGGTGGAGATCTCCACCATCTACAAGCGCGGCGACCGCACGCGCAAGATCCACCACCTCATCTACATGCCCGACTTCGAGGCCGCCGCGGAGTTCAACCGCAGGCTCGGGCGGATCGGCAACCTCGGCTCCGATGGTCGGCCGATCATCGGGCTGGACTCCCGCGACCTGCTGGAGATCACCCTGGAGAGCGGCGCCGGCTCGTATCTGGTGCCCGCGCACGTCTGGACGCCGTGGTTCGCCGTCCTCGGGTCGAAGGCCGGGTTCGACGCGGTCGAGGACTGCTACCTCGACCTCTCCGACCACATCTTCGCCCTGGAAACCGGGCTGTCGAGCGACCCCGCCATGAACTGGCGGATCTCCGGCCTGGACCGTTACCGGCTGGTGAGCAACTCCGACGCGCACTCGCCGCCCATGCTCGGCCGCGAAACCACCGTGCTCGACACCGAGCTCGACTACTTCGCCATCCGGCGCGCTCTGGAGACCGGTGTCGGGCACAGGGGAAGCGTCGAGTTCTTCCCCGAGGAAGGCAAGTACCACGTCGACGGGCACCGCAAGTGCGAGGTCCGGATGGAACCCCGCGAAACGCGCGAGCGCGGCACCGCCTGCCCCGTGTGCGGTAAGCCCGTCACGGTGGGCGTGCTGAGCAGGGTCGAGGAGCTGGCCGACCGGCCGGAGGGCGCCCGGCCCGAGGGGGCGGCCGACTTCCGCAGTCTCGTCCCGCTCCCCGAGGTCATGGGTGAGATCCTCAGCGTGGGGCCGAAGAGCAAGAAGGTCCGCGGCGAGATCGACACGCTCACCGCCGCGCTCGGGCCCGAGCTGGCGATCCTCGAAAGCGTGCCGACCGACGACATCGAGCGCCACTCGACGCTCCTCGCCGAGGCGGTGGCCCGACTGCGGCGCGGAGCGGTGATCCGCGAGGCCGGATACGACGGCGAGTACGGGGTGATCCGGCTCTTCGAACCCGACGAGCTCAAGCGGGCGAGCACCGCTGCGGCCCCGTGCCTCTTCGACGACCTGCCGTTCGACACCGGCGGCGCGGGCCCCGGGCCGAAGACGCCACGGCGTGAGTCAGCGGCTGAGCCACCGTCCGCCCCGGCTGGAGGGGACGCGGCACCGCCCAAGCCGACCGGGGCCTCGCACAAGGAGACGGAGAGGGCAGCGGCGCCCGAGTCCCCCGCGAGCGAGGGCGGGCCCGCGTCCCGTCGCTCCACGGCGTCCGCGGGGCCCGGTCCTGATCGACCCGAGCGGAGCGATGAGGCGACGCCGCCCGGCTCTGGCGCGGTGCGCGGAAACCGGCCGCCGGGGGAGGCCCCGGAGCCGCCCGACCGCGCCAACGCGTCGCTGCTCGACGGGCTCGACCCCGACCAGCGCGCCGCGGCCGAGATCACCGACGGGCCGGTGCTGATCATCGCCGGCCCCGGCACGGGTAAGACCCGCACGCTCACGCACCGCCTCGCCCACCTCGTGGTCGAACGCGGCGTGGACCCGGAGCACTGCCTGGCGATCACTTTCACCCGACGTGCCGCCGAGGAGATGGGGGAGCGGCTCACCGCGCTCGCGCCCGAGCACGCGCCCCGGCTCACCATCGCCACCTTCCACTCCCTCGGCCTGCGCATGCTGCGCGAGCTGTCCGGCCGTGCGGGGCTGACCCCGGCGTTCGGCATCGCCGACCAGGCCCGCCAACTGGACCTCGCCGCGGAGGCGGCCGGTGACGAGCAGACGGCGCGGCGCCTGCTCGACGCGCGCTCCCGGCGGCGCGGGGCCGACGAGGGGATGCCCCCGGAGCTCGCGGACGCTGCCGACCGCTACACCAAGGCGCTCCGCCAGAGCGACCTCGTGGACTTCGATGACCTCATCGGGCTTCCCGTCGAGCTGCTGGAGTCCGACGCCGACCTGGCCGCCTCCTTCCGCGACCGCTACCGGTGGATCTCGGTCGACGAGTATCAGGACGTCGACGACCAGCAGTACCGGCTGCTGCGCCTGCTCGCGCCCGCGGACGGCAACCTCACCGCGATCGGCGACCCGGACCAGGCCATCTACCGGTTCCGGGGCGCCAATGTCGGCTTCTTCCTCCGCTTTCGCGAGGATTTCCCCGGCGCCCGCACGGTGCAGCTCACCCGCAACTACCGGTCCAGCGCGAACATCCTGGCCGCCTCCCTCCAGGCGATCAGCCCGACGACCCTGGTGCCCGAGCGCGAGCTGCGGCCGATGGGCGATCACGAGGACGACCGGGTCGGGGTGCACTCCGCCGCCAACGAGCGGGCCGAGGCTTCGTTCGTCGCGCGCACAATCGAGCAGCTGCTGGGCGGTGCTTCGTTCCATTCCTTCGACAGCGGGCGGATCACCACCGACGCGACCCACGGCCTGGGTTTCTCCGACTTCGCCGTCTTGTACCGGACCGACCGGCAGGCCAACGCCGTGATGGAGGGGCTGACCCGTGCCGGGCTGCCGTTCCAGAAGCGCTCGCACGACCGGATCACCGACCGGCCGGGTGTGCGGCCGATCCTCGCCGAGCTGGCGTTCGCCCCGACGGCGGGTGCGGCATCGGCGGAGCCTTCTGTCACGGATCGCCTGCTGAGGGCGGCGGATGCCGTCATCGAGCGGATTCCGCGGGCGGAGCGGGAGGAGGCGGCCGTCGATATCCATACCGCCGTCGATCTGCTCAAGCCGCGGGCCGAGGAGTGCGGCGCTGACATGGAGCGGTTCCGCGACGAGCTGGCGCTCGGTGTCGAGGTGGACACCTGGGATCCGCGGGCGGACCGCGTCTCGCTCCTGACCCTGCATGCCGCCAAGGGCCTGGAGTTCCCCGTGGTGTTCGTCGTGGGATGCGAGGACGGCCTGCTGCCGCTGCGGTGGCCGGGAGCCTCGCCCGAGGGGGCCGACGAGGAGGAGGTGCGCGAGGAGCGTCGGCTGCTGTTCGTCGGCATGACCCGCGCCCAGCGCCACCTGTTCCTCAGCCACGCCGCCGAGCGGGTGCGCCAGGGGAGTGCCCGGCAGAGCGCCCGGTCCCCGTTCCTCGCTGATGTCGACACCAGTGTCTGCGAGAGAGTCGGCGAGGCGGCCGCGCGCCGCAAGCAGCGCGACACTCAGCTGCGCCTGCTGTAGGGGCGGGGCGTCCGTGGCCGCCGCACCGCGGGGGTGCGCCGGTCGACCCATCGCTGACCCCGACATTACCGACTTTTAACGATAATTTACCTCGTGAGTGCCTGCGCAATCCGGGCCGAAGCGATCCTTAAGAAGCAATACCGCCGCATGAGGGTCTAAGGACCCTTATTATGGTGAGTGCTTGACCGTAACCTGGGGGTGCACGAGGTGTCGGGGCCGCGTGCGCGCCGAGGGGCTCGCCACGCAGCCCAGAGTCCGAGATAGTGGCTTTTCCGGATATTTGGCGCTCTTTAGCCGCCGACATGGGCTAGGTTTCCGGGGTTCGGGGAATTCCGCTGGTGGAGGCGTCAAATTCGACGGCGGCCGAGTCGGCTTCGGGGGCGAGTAGGGCGCGGGTGGGACCGCGCTTTTCGCTCTCCGGAATAGGTGCCGCCCCCATCTCCGTCCGTGTGCTCTGAATGCTGCCTACCCGCAGGTCCATGCCGTGTCAATGGTGCTGGGATGCGTCATTGACACCGTCCGCCACCTGCGGTGTCCAGGTTGAATTTCACACTATGACAGAGAATGTCGAAGAACGCCGTTAATATTTGCATCCGGGGCTTGTGTCTGGTGTGCCCGATAGGTCATCTTATTGGACGGGGATGGACGAAGTTCGAGCGAAAGGTGCGCTGTGCTCAAGAAGATCTGTGCGGTGGCGGCGATCTCGGCCGCTGCTGTTATGGGGACGTCTTTCCCTGCTGCTGCGGACGACGCGGCCGTAACGCAGAACCCCGGATGGGGCGCGTTCGCCGGGTGGAGCTGGTGGGCCGCGACGGCCGAAACCACGACCGATACCGCGAAGTCGATCGCGGACTGGATCGATGTCGACGAACTGGTCGACACCTCCGCAGGATGGAGCTGGTGGGTCTAGTCGGTGTCTTCGCGGCGCTGACGATCGACAGGGGCCGGTCCCGGGAGCATCCGGGGCCGGCCCTTCGCGTGTGCGGCTGGAGATACGCGAAGAATCCTCGCGATTACGACAATCGGGGCATTCGTTGCGCCTCCTTCATGTGTCATCCTTCGAGTAGTTACCAGGTAGCACGACGATGAGGGCACCCCCACACGACTTGGAGGAGAGGGTGGCCTTCTCGAACACGCGTCCGCTCATCCCGGCGGTCGCGACCACACTGCTCACCTGCGGTACCGTCGTCGTCCCCGCGTCCCCGGCCGCCGCGGAGACCCCGCGCGTCCACGCGGTCCAGGGCCTGACACGCCATTCCCCCTACACCGGACAGGACGTTGCGGACGTTCCCGGCGTCGTCACCGCGGTCGACCAGTTCGGCTCGGCGCGCGGCTTCTGGTTCCAGGACCCCGACCCCGACGGCGACCCGCGCACCAGCGAGGCCCTGTTCGTGTTCACCGGATCCGCGACGCCCGACGTCGGTCCCGGCGACGACGTCCGGGTCAGCGGCACCGTCACGGAGTACAGCCCGGGTGACGGATTGCAAACGATCACCCAGCTCACCGACGCCCGGTGGACCGTGGTCGAGACCGGCGCCGAGGTCCCGGCGGCCGTCGTCCTCGACTCCGACACCGTCCCCACCACCTACGCGCCCGACCACAACGGGGACATCAACCAGTTGGAGCTGCGCCCCGAGGACTACGCCCTGGACTTCTGGGAAGCCCACGAGCACATGGTGCTGCGCATCGACGACGCCCCCGTGGTCGGCCCCACCGACCCCTACAACGCCCTGTGGGTGACCACCAAGGAGACGCAGAACCGCAGTCCCCGCGGCGGTACCGTCTACGGCGGCTACGACGACCCCAACAGCGGGCGGCTCAAGATCGCGTCGCTGATCCCCTTCTCCGAACAGCCCTTCCCGAAGGCCAACGTCGGTGACGCGCTGGCCGGGACCACCGAGGGGCCGCTCTACTACAGCCGGTTCGGCGGCTATCTGCTGAGGGCCACCACGCTGGGGCGGCACGTGGACAACGCGCTGCCCCGGGGCGTTGCCGATGACCACCGCGACTGGGAGCTGTCGGCCGCCACCTACAACGTGGAGAACCTCTCGGCCACCGACACGCAGGAGAAGTTCGACGGGCTCGCGCGAGGCGTCGCGGTGAACCTCGGCTCCCCCGACATCGTGGCGCTGGAGGAGATCCAGGACAACAACGGCACCGTCGACGACGGCACCGTGGCCGCGGACGAGACGCTGGACCGGTTCGTCGCCGCGATCAAGGACGCCGGCGGGCCCACCTACGAGTGGCGGCAGATCAACCCGGAGGACGGCACCGACGGCGGGCAGCCCGGCGGCAACATCCGCAACGCCTTCCTGTTCAACCCGGCACGGGTCTCCTTCGTCGACCGCGACGGCGGTGACGCGACCACCCCCGTCGCGGCCGTCGAAGGCCCCGACGGCCGTGCACGGCTCAGCGTCTCGCCCGGCCGGATCGCCCCCGGCGACGACGCCTGGCAGCGGAGCCGCAAGCCTCTGGTCGGCGAGTTCGCGTTCGAGGGGCGGACCGTCTTCGTCGTCGCCAACCACTTCTCCTCCAAGCGCGGCGACCAGCCGCTGCACGGCCTTCACCAGCCGCCCGAACGCACCTCCGAAGTCCAGCGCCACGCTCAGGCCGAGCTGGTGCGGGCGTTCACCGACGACCTCACCGCCGTGGACCCCGCCGCCAACGTCATGGTGGTCGGCGACCTCAACGACTTCCAGTTCTCCCGGACCCTGGAGATCCTGACCGCCGACGGTGGGCTGGACAACCCCCTCCTCGGCCTGCCCGAGGACGAGCGGTACAACTACGTCTACGACGGCAACTCCCAGGCACTGGACCACATGCTGCTCACCCCCGCGGCCGGTGAGCGCGCCCGCTATGAGGTCGTTCGGGCCAACGCGGAGTTTTATGACCAGGTCAGCGACCATGACCCGCAGGTGGTCCGGTTCCGTCCGCTGACCGGCGACGCCAGCGTCGACCACCGCGAGGACCGCAAGTACTACTCGGGAGCGGGGCGGCCGAACCGCGGCTGACGTGCCCCGGGTCCGGCGGGCGCGGCGAGACGGAGGAGAAAAGCCGCCGCGCCCGCCGTGCGGACCTGGGCCGCGGGGAGGCGAGGGGAGCGCTGTCACGCCCGACGACCGCGGCGATGGAGACGCCGCCCAGCGGTTCCGGGACGGCGCCGTCGGGTAGTCACTTCATGTGACCCCCACCCCCGGGCGAGACTGAGAGGGGCGCCAACCGTGCCCGGTTACCCGGACGACCCCACCCCCGACCACCCTCCGCGAACCCCCGGCCCGCCCGGTCGCGAGTACCCCGAGGGCGAGGCGGCGGGCGGCTACCACCTGCCCGATGAGTCGGCCGAGCCGACGCCGTCGGCGGGACGCGCCGAGGCGGAGGACGCCGAGCCGCCGCTCGCGGCCGAGCGCTTCCGACGCGCGACCCCGGCCCGGCGCAAGGCCATCCCCGTCGAGCCGACCCGCCACCACTGGCGGCTGGTCACCGCCACCGTGCTGTTCGTCATGTTCCTCGGGAGCTGGGCCGACTACATCGAGGAGGTCACCCGCGCCTTCTGGCACCTGGCCTTCTGGGGGCTGATCGGCGTGGCCGCGGTGATCACCGCCTACCGCGAGCGCCGCAACGACTGGGAGCCGACCCCGCGCTGGCCGTGGGCGGCCGCCGCCCTCGGCGGATCGCTGGGGGCCGAGCTGCTCATCGCGACCGTGGGATCCCCGACGGTGATGATCGGCTCGGTGATCGTCCTGGGGCTGGGCCTGTTCCTCGTCTTGATGTTCGGCTGACCCCGCTGGCGGCAACGGACGCGGCCCGTTCGTCCGGTCGGGCGGACAGAGGATCCGGCCCGGCCCAAAGAATTCCCGCTCAGGTCGCCTCAGGGTCGAACGGCGGCCGCTTGCCGTTCAGCTGCGAGGCCGGGCGGCGCGCCTCGACCTCGTCGTCACCGGCCTCCCAGAAGTGCTTCTGCACGAACCGTTTGGGGTTAAGGTCCTGCACGTCGAAGTCCTTGAACTCCGGTCCCAGTCCCTCGCGGAGGTCGTTCTTGGCGCTGTCGGCCATGGTGCGCAGCTGCCGCAGTACCCGCCCCACCTGCGCCGCGGCCTTCGGGAGCTGGTCGGGGCCGAAGATCAGCAGTGCCAGGGCACCGAGCAGGAGAAACTCACCCGCACCGATGTTCAACATGCCTACCCCTTCACTGACCGATCGTGGCCGCCTCGACCTCTAAGCAGGTTAACCGCTCTCCCGCGGCGCGCGGACAGGGGACCGGACCACGAGACGACGCTCGCCCGCGGCAGCGGGTGCCCGGCCGGGACCCAGCACGAGTCGGCCGGTCAGCGCCACGATGGCGCCCAGCGCCATCCCGCCCAGCACCTCGCTGACCCAGTGGTAGTCGAGGACCACCATCAACGTGCCCACCAGCATCACGGGCAGAATCGAGCCCAGCAGCGCGCGGCGCAGCGCCACCGCGTCGGGGCGCACGCCGCTCGCCCCGAACAGCAGCCAGGCGAGGAGGGGGAAGGTGAGGGCGGCGTTGGCGGTGTGCCCGGACGGGTAGGAGACGAACCCCTCGAAGGGGGGCGCGCCGACGGTGAGGGTCGAGGCCAGCCAGGCGGTGATGTTGCCGACGCCGGCGTTGACGGTGTCCACGTCCAGAACGGGCGGCGTGCGCCCCACATACACCTTCAGCAGAGTGCCGAGCGACGCGAGCGCCGCCAATCCGGTGACAGTGGCCACAACCGGGCGTGGGTCGCGCCACCGGAGGCTCGCCCAACCCCCCGCGACCGCCAGCAGGGGAATGGTCACACCCCGCTGGCCGAGGCGGGCGGCGGTGACCGCCGCCCACTGGGCCACGCCCCGCGGCTGGTGGGCGTCGAAGTAGGCGTGCACCGGGGCGTCGAACACGGTGACCAGGCCATAGGTGATGACCTGCACCGTGACTACGAAGAGCACAATCGCGGCGACGGCGATCCCCACCGCGTGCGGTCGCCACCAGACCGCACCCAGCCAAGCCCGCACCTGCCGCTCACCTCCCGCCAAAGCCGCTCCAGTCTAGATGCCCGCTGTGGAGCGGGTCGCGGCCCAACGACGCGGGCCGGAGCTGACATTAGGGTTGGCGGGGATCTTTTCTGATGGAAGATCCGCAGTGTCCGGGGTGAATATGGGGGAATGGATGTCCGTGGGTGCGTTCCGGGACGGGGCTCGCCGGATCGTTGACGCCGGGTGGTTCCAGAACGCGGTCATCACGATGATCATGCTCAACGGCGCAGTCCTCGGGCTGCAGACCTACGATGCGCATGCGGATCAGTTCACCACTCTCTTCGTGATGGCCGAGCACGTCTTCGTCGGATTCTTCGTCGTCGAACTGCTGCTCAAATTGTGCGCCCGCGGCGGGGTGTTCTTTCGTGAACCGTGGAACTGGTTCGACGTCGTCGTCGTGGGGGTGTCCCTCATTCCCGCCACTTCGGGGTTCTCCGTTGTGCGGACGCTGCGCCTGCTCCGGTTGATCAGCGTGATCCCGCAGATGCGCACCATTGTCAACGCCCTGTTTCGCGCGGTCCCCGGACTCGGCACGGTCATCGCCCTGCTCTTCGTGATCATCTACACGTCGGCGGTGATGGGGGCCAACCTCTTCAGGGAGCACGCCCCGGAGTTCTTCGGCAATGTCGGTATCGCCCTGTACACCGTGTTCCGGCTGCTGACCACCGAGGACTGGCCCGAAGTCTCCAACGCGGTGATCGACCAGGCGCCCTACGCCTGGCTCTACTTCGTCGTGGTGATCGTGATCAGCGCGTTCATCGTGCTCAACCTGATCATCGGCGTCATCGTGACGTCGCTCCAGGACGAGGTCGACAATGGGCGCTGGGCGGAGGACCAGAAGATCGAACAGCACCTGCACGATCAGCTGATGGCCAGGATCGAGGCGCTCAGTGACCAGGTGGCCATCCTCGACGAGCGGGTGCGTGAACTCGGCGGGGATGGTGATCCTGACCCCGACCGCGAGACCGCCCGGTGACGGACCGCCCCGGCCCGTGGGCGTCGACCCGGGCCCACGCAACAGCCCTTCGCCCGAAAAACGGGCGAAGGGCCGAGGAACGAATCAGGCGAACTACAGCGTGTGGACGTCGGACGCCTGCGGGCCCTTCGGGCCCTGCGTAATCTCGAACTCGACCTTCTGGTCTTCTTCCAGGTTCCGGAAGCCGGTACCCGCGATCGCCGAGTAGTGAACGAACACGTCCGGGCCGCCACCCTCAACGGCGATGAACCCGAAACCCTTCTCAGAGTTGAACCACTTCACGGTGCCCTGAGCCATCTGCTCTCCCTTTGGGGACTACAACGGAGCCGCACCCTGCTGGCTCCGGGTTGCTGGACGCCGTCCCCGGGAGTTTCCGCCCAAATGACCAGCGCCCATGTGTAAGTTCCGCGAGGCGCCTTAGGCATCCATGGAAACCACAACCGCAACCGGTGCATGACACTACCAGCCGTATACGGGGGTTGCCGAGGCTTTCCCGCCAGGAAATCCAAGTCGTCAAACTCTGGCCAATTCGGGGTGTGCTCCTTGTTGATTTGTCGGTGGCACCGCACTAATGGGTATTCGGTCCCGCCGTAGCAGCGGAGCGCGCGGTGCCGTGGCTCACGACGGCCCGCCGTTCCCATAGATCCAGGTCGGGAACCACATGCGCGCCGCCCACTCGTCGTAGGGGATCGTCTCCGCGCTCAGCACCGGGTACATGAAGGCGAAGTCGGCGATGATGACCAGCAGCACCACGCCGAACACCACTCCGCCGATCACCCGGATCCACGGGGAATACCGCGGGCTGTCCTCTCCCGCCCCCATGATCAGCCCCAGCGTCAGCACGATCGCCAGCGCCAGGAACGGCAGGATCGGAAGCGCGTAGAACACGAACATGGTCCGGTCCGGGTAGGCGAACCACGGCAGCCACCCGGCCGCCACGCCCAGCAGCACCGCCCCCGCGCGCCAGTCGCGGTAGATCACCCACCAGCCGACCATCACCACCAGGGCGGCGATGCTCAGCCACCACACGGCCGGGGTGCCGATGCCCAGGATCGCCGAGGAGCACTTGGCCGCGCCGCAGCCGCCGCCCTCGCCGTCGTAATAGAAGGCGACCGGGGTGCGCATGATCAGCCACTCCCACGGCTTGGACGCATAGTCGTGCGGCTGCGACAAGTGCGTGTGGAAGTTCATGATCTCGGAGTGGTAGTGCACCAGGCTGATGAGCGCGTCGAGCGGCCCGCGCGCCCAGGCGGGCAGCGCGCCCACAATGCCGTTCGCGGTGTGCTCGGCGGCCCAGCCGCGGTCATAGCCGCCGGAGGTCACCAGCCACCCCGTCCAGGTGGCGACGTACGTGACCGCGGCCACGCCCACCATCTGGAAGAACGCCGGAACCGCGTCGTATACGAACCAGCGCCACCCCGCGCCCTGCTGCGCGGCGCCGCGCCGCGCCCCGTAATCCCACGCCACCGTGAGCAGGCCGAACGCGGCCAGGTAAAAGAGCGCCGACCACTTGGTTCCGATGGCCAGGCCGAGACACAGCCCCGCGCCCAGCCGCCACCACCGCACCCCCAAAAAGCCGACCGCCCGGTTCCCCGCGTCGGCCAGATCGCCGAGCCGCTCCCGCGCCCGGTCGCGGTCGATCACCAGACACGTGAACCCGGCGAGGATCCAGAACGTCACGAAGATGTCCACCATGGCGATGCGGCTCATGGTGAAGTGCAGCCCGTCCAGCGCCATGATCAGGCCCGCCGTGCAGCCCAGCAGCCACGACCGCGTCATCCGCAGGGCGAGCCGCACCAGCAGCAGCACCGACAGCGCACCGAACACGGCCGCCGCCACCCGCCAGCCGGTCGGCGTCATGGATTCACCGAACGGCAGCAGGCCCCACACATGGTCGCCCAGCGCGATCATCCACTTGCCCAGCGGCGGATGCACGACGAAGTCGCCGCCGCCGGTCCAGATCTCCTTGCCGCCCTGCGCCAGCACCTGGTCGGCGTTTTCCAGCGTCTCGTGCTCGTAGCCGAACTTCCACAGCGAGAACGCGTCCTTGGCGTAGTACGTCTCGTCGAAATAGATCTGCCCGGGCACGCCCAGCCGGACGAAGCGCAGCGCCCCGGCGAGCAGCGCAACCAGGACAGCACCCAGCCACCCCGCCCAGACAGGCTGCGGCATCGGCGGCACCAGCCGCGCGCGGGCGGAGTTCTGCGAGGTCGGGGCCGATTCGGAAGCGACTGCGGGTGCTGTTGTGGTCATCTCGCTCATAGAGTTGTCTCGGAGATGGTTGGGAACGCCGATCCGTCGGCCGACGGAAGGGGCAAGCCAACCGTAGCGCTTATGGATCGGGTGAAAAGTGACCGCAGGGGCCACTACGGGTGACGCGGGTGCCACAGAGTCCGGAACGCTGACGCTGGCGGGTATCCCCATCGGGCACAGCGGCGACGCGCAGCCGCGACTTCTGGAGGCGCTCCGCGACGCCGACATCATCGCGGCGGAGGATACACGGCGGCTGCGCCAGTTCGCCTCGCGCCTGGGCATTCGGCTGGGTGGTGAGACCGGGGCGCGCATTGTCTCCTACTACGACGCCAACGAGACCCGCCGAGCCGCCGAGCTCATCGACGAGCTGCGCGCCGGACGCGATGTGCTGGTGGTGACCGACGCCGGAATGCCCGGCGTCTCCGACCCCGGATACCGGCTGGTGACCGCCTGCGTGGAAGCGGGGGTGCGCGTCACCGCCATCCCCGGCCCCTCCGCCGTCACCACGGCGCTGGTGCTGTCCGGGCTCCCCACCGACCGCTTCTGCTTCGAGGGCTTCCCGCCGCGCAAGGGCCTGGCGGGGCGGCTCGCCGAATTGGCCACCGAGCGCCGCACCATGGTCTTCTTCGAAAGCCCGCACCGCCTGGCCGCGACACTGCGGGCGATGGCCGAGGCATTCGGGCCGGACCGTCCGGCTGCGGTGTGCCGGGAGCTCACCAAGACCTACGAGGAGGTGCGGCGCGGCCCCCTGGCCGAGCTGGCCGAATGGGCGAGCGGGACGGTGCGCGGGGAGATCACGCTGGTCGTGGGCGGAGCCGTGCCGCGGGCGGTGTCCCGGGAACCGGAGGACCTCGCCGCCGCCGTCGCCGAGCGCGAAACCGAGGGCGTGCCGCGCAAGCGGGCCATCCAGGAGGTGGCAAAGGATCTCGGGCTGCCCAAGCGCGAGGTCTACGACGCCGTGCACCGCTGACGCGCTCCCTCCTTCGTTGATCTCGGCGATATCGACCGAATTCCCACCAGAATTCGGTCGATAGCGCCGAGATCAACGGAGAATAGGGGTGGCCCCCGGCGGATCCGATCCGCCGGGGGCCACCCCCTACTATTCCTAGGTCACACGCCGGTCAGACGACCGCACCGTCGGTCTGCTCCCGAGCACTGCGCATCTCCCTGCGCTGCTTGGTCTTCTTCTCCTTGAGCACGTGCGGCGGTTCGGTCGTGTCGAACTTCTGCAGCCAGATCGCCAGCGGCGCCGCCACGGTGATCGTGGACAGCACACCGGTGATCAGACCCACCAGCATCGCGATGGAGAAGTCGCGCAATGACGAACCACCGAAGATCGCCAGTGTCGCCAGGATGAACACGCCTCCGATAGTGGTGTTCACCGTTCGCGGCAGGGTGTGCAAGATGGCCGTGTTGGTGATCGAGACGAAGCTGGATTTGCTGTCGCGCGCCCATTCGTCCCGGATGCGGTCCATCACGACCACCGCGTCGTTCACCGTGAAGCCGATGACGCTCAGCAGGGCGGCGAGGAACACGCCGTCGATCGGCTTGCCCAACCAGAGGAACAGGCCGATCACCACGGAGAGGTTGAACGCCAGCGAGATCATCGTGGCCAGGCCGAACGACCAGCGGAACCGCCAGGCAAGATAGACCAGCTGCAGGGCGAGCGCGGCGATCAGCGCGATCACCGCCTTGTTCCGCAGCTCGTTGCCCATGCTCGGGCCGATCTTCTCGTCGCTGACGCGGTCGGCCGAGCCCGCCTCGTCGCCGATGGCGTTCTGGATCTTCTCGGCGTCGGCGTCGCTGATCGGGCCGGTGCGCACCGCGATGTCGCCGTCACCGGACTTCTGGACCACCGCACTGGGGAACCCGGCGTCGGAGACCGTCTGGCGGGCGTCGGTGACGCTGATGCTCTGCTCGGTGGTGAAGTCCATGACCCGACCACCGGTGAACTCCACACCGAAGTTCGCCGGGCGCACCACCGCGCCGATGACCGCGATCACCACGACCAGGCCGGCGATGCCGAGGAACACCTTGCGCAGCTTCATGAGGTTGGGGTTGTGCTCGATCAGCCAGGCGCGGACCCCACTGATCTTGGAGATGCCGCTGATGGCGGGGTGCTTGCGGACCACCCTGCGGCGGACCGCCCACTCCACGAACACGCGGGCGATGATCAGCGCAGAGATCATCGACGCCAGCGTGCCCAGGCCCAGCGTCACACCGAAGCCCTGGACGTTGCCGGAGGCCAGGAAGAACAGCAGCGCCGCCGCGATGAGCGTCGTGATGTTCGTGTCGATGACGGCGCTCCACGCCTTCTGCGTCCCGTTGACGAACGCCTTCTGCAGGTTCGGCGGGATCGCACGGCGGCGGCGACGGGACAGCACGCCGGCCTCGGCCTGCTCGGTCTCGGCCTCGGTGGCGTCGATCATCCCGGCGGACTTGTTGGACTCGTAGATCTTCTTCTGCTGTTGATGCTCTTCCCGCGCTCGCTCGAAGATCAGCACGTTGGCGTCGATCGCCATGCCGATCGCGAGCACGAACCCGGCCAGACCTGGCAGGGTGAGCGTCGCCCCGAGCGCGACCAGCGCCGCGTAGGCGATCAGCGTGTAGCAGGCCAGCGCGATGGAGGCGAGGAAACCGACGAAGCGGTAAGCCAGGCAGATGTAGATCGCCGTGAGCAGGATGCCGACACCGCCGGCGATGAAACTGGCCTTGATCGCGTCGGCGCCGAGGGTCGGGCCGACGGTCTGGCGCTGGATCTCCTGGACCGGCAGCGGCAGCGAACCGCCCTCGATCAGGACGGCCAGCTCGTTGGCGGACTCCTTGGTGAAGGTGGAGCTGGTGATGGTGGTCGAGCCGCCGGACATGCCGGTGTCGCAGGCCACCTCCTGGTTGACCTCGGGGGCCGAGATGATCTTGTCGTCCAGGACGATGGCGACGCGGCGCTTCGGGTCACCCATCGGGTTGCAGGCGGCCTGGCCGGTCAGCTTGCGCCACTGCTCCTTGCCGTCGCCACGGAAGGAGACGTCGACCTGCCACTGCGTCTGCGTCGTGCTGTCGAGGACGGCGTTGGCGCTGGCGACCTTGTCGCCCTTGATGGCGGTCGCCCCCAGCTGCAGCTGCTGCCCCTGGTCATCCGGGAGGGTCAGCTTGACGTCCTCGGGGTTCTCGGCGGGTTGCCCGCCGCCGCCCGGCGGCTGGCCCTGGCCCTGCAGCATCTGCTGCAGCTGCTCATCGGACAGTCCGCTGTCGCCGGAGTCCTTCTTCTCGTCCTTGGCGTCCTTGCCGCCGGAATCGCCGCCCTTGTCGTCCTCCTTCTCCTTGGCGGCGTCGGCCGGCGCCTTGGCGTCGTCGGCTTCGCTGCTGGGAGCGTTGGCGTTGTCGCCCGTGGGCGGCGCGATCCCGGCGCCCCCCGACGGAGCGACGCCGAGGACGGGGTGGAACGTCAGCTGGGCGGTCTGGCCGAGGATGTCGGCGGCCTCGGTCGGGTCCTGCACGCCGGGCAGCTCGACGATAATCCGGTCCGAGCCGGAGCGCGACATCGTCGCCTCACTGACACCGAGGCTGTCGATGCGCTGGCGGAGCACCTCGATGACCTTGTCGGTGTTCTCGGCGTTGGCGGGGGTGCCGTCGGGGCCGTCCTCGGTCTGCAGGACGATCTGCGTGCCGCCGCTGAGGTCGAGCCCCAGCTTGGGCGGTATGAACCATGCGGCGGCAAAGGCGCCGAGCACGATGATCAGGGAGATGATGCCGCGCGTCCAGCGCGCACCGGCTCCCGCTTGTGTGGACAAGACGGATACCTCTCAGGAATGCGGGTGAAGAATAACGACGGATAGGCCCGGCCTCGGCAGCCGGGTCGGGGGATGGTTGGGTTCACACGCGTGTGGTGAGAGGCGGCGCGCGCCCCAGCGGGAGGGAGCACACGTCGGCGTGGACCGGCATCCGCGCCGATCCCGGGAGCGGGGCCCGCGCCCAGGCGTTGCCGATGTCGGGCAGCCGTGGGATGCCCGGAGTGTAGGCCTCGGGGATGTCGCGGAGCGCGGGGCGATGGTCGCCCTTCCACGCCGGGATCGCCGGTGCGATCGTCGCCGCGTGGTGATCCGGGTGCCGCGCGGTCTGAGCGGTCGACGCTGCTGTCGACGCACGGTGGCCGGGGCGGCAGGCGCGGGGCTGCGCCTCCTCGACATCGGGACCGGGCATAGCGATGGCCCGGCCCGCGGGAAGCACGGACAGCGGGAGCGAGGCGGCGGCCGAAGCGGGCTGCAGAGGTGCGCCGAGCAGCAGCGCGGCGGCCACGAGCAGCATGGCCAGGGCACGGGATACCGTGATGACCACCGCCTTCGACGAACACCGGCTGTGTGTGCCGGTCACCTCGCATGTCGCATAAGAGTTCCGGGACACACACTATCGAGGCGGTGAAACGAATCGTGTCCGCGGCGCTGGCGATTTATCCACGCCCCCGCAGCTGCGGCGTCCGCGACTGCCTCACGCTGCCGGATCGCCCCGTTTTATCTCGGTGTCCGGCACCGGTTTTCTGGGTGTCCGGCACTGTGCTCACCGTCGTCCGGTCCCGTTTCCGCCCGCGGCGGGCGGAACGCCGCGCCGAAATACGGTGCGAAGCCGGGCCCCCAGCCCTTTAGGCTTGAGGCATGTCGTCGAAACGCCACATCCTGACCGCGGTGGCCTGGCCCTACACCAACGGGCCTCGCCACATTGGGCACGTATCCGGGTTCGGAGTTCCCTCCGACGTCTTCGCTCGCTTCCAGCGAATGTCCGGCCACGACGTGCTGATGGTCAGTGGCACCGACGAGCACGGCACGCCCATCCAGGTGCTGGCCGACCGCGAAGGTGTCTCGGCGCGCGAGCTGGCCGACCGGTACAACAAGATCATCGTCGAGGACCTCGTCGCGCTCGGACTGTCCTACGACCTGTTCACGCGCACCACGACCGGCAACCACTACGCCGTCGCCCAGGAGCTGTTCACCGGGCTCTACGAGAACGACTACATCTTCACCCACACCACCAAGGGCGCCATCTCGCCGACGACCAAGCGCACCCTGCCCGACCGCTACATCGAGGGCATCTGCCCCATCTGCGGTTACGACGGCGCGCGCGGCGACCAGTGCGACCACTGCGGCAACCAGCTCGACCCGGTCGATCTCATCGACCCGCGCTCCAAGGTCGACGGCGAGGTGCCGGAGTTCGTCGACACCGAGCACTTCATGCTCGACCTTCCGGCGTTCACCGAGGTGCTCGGCGAATGGCTGCGGTCCAAGTCCGGCCGGTGGCGCCCCAACGTTTTGAAATTCTCCCTGAACCTGCTGGACGACCTGCAGCCGCGGGCGGTGACGCGCGACCTCAACTGGGGTGTGCCGATCCCGATCGAGGGCTGGAGCGAGAACGAGAACAAGCGGCTCTACGTCTGGTTCGACGCGGTCATCGGCTACCTGTCGGCGGCCATCGAGTGGGCCAAGCGCACCGGCGACCCCGACGCGTGGCGCCACTGGTGGCAGAGCGAGGACGCCGAGTCCTACTACTTCATGGGCAAGGACAACATCGTCTTCCACTCCGAGATCTGGCCCGCCATCCTGCTCGGCTACAACGGAGCGGGCGACCGCGGCGGCACGTCCGGATCGCTCGGCGCGATGAACCTGCCCACTGAGGTTGTGGCCAGCGAGTTCCTCACGATGGAGGGCCGCAAGTTCTCGTCGTCGCGGCGCGTGGTCATCTACGTCCGCGATTTCCTGGAGCGCTACTCCGCCGACGCGCTGCGCTACTACATCATCGCGGCCGGTCCGGAGACCCAGGACACCGACTTCACCTGGGCCGAGTTCGTCCGCCGTAATAACGACGAACTCGTCGCGGCGTGGGGCAACCTGGTCAACCGGTCCATCTCGATGGCGGCGAAGAACCTCGGCGAGATCCCCGAAGCGGGGGAGCTCACCGACGAGGACCGCCGCGTTCTCGACCACTCCAAGGCGGCGTTCGCGACGGTTGGCGAGCATCTCGACCGGTCCCGGTTCAAGGCGGCCCTGCAGGAGGCCATGCGCACCGTCGCCGAGGCCAACAAGTACATCTCCGAGCAGGCCCCGTGGGCGCTGAAGAAGACCGACCCGGAGCGGATGAAGACGGTGCTGCACGTCGCACTGCAGCTCGTCAGCGACGCGAAGACACTGCTCACGCCGTTCCTCCCGGAGTCGTCCAACAAGGTGTACGCGATGCTCGGCGGTACCGGCGTGTGGTCGGGCATGCCCCGGATCGACGAGGGCCTCGACACCATCGGCGGCGACCCGGAGCTGACCTCCTACCCCGTCATCACCGGTGACTACGCCGACAACGAGGCAACGTGGGAGTCCATCCCGATCCGCCCCGGAACGCCGCTGTCGCCGCCCAAGCCGCTGTTCACCAAGCTCGACCCGAGCGTGGTCGACGAAGAGCTGGCCCGGCTGGAAGAGGCCGCGGAGTAGCGCGCCGTAGGCGCACGGCACCGGAATAACGGGAATACGGGAATAGACCGACCACCGGCGGATCGTTGTACTCAGCGGTCCGCCGCGTCAATGTGCACCGGCTGAGGAAGAACGGAGACGGACGAAGATGGGTAAACGCAGTGGCCAGGCCGTTCGTGAACGGAACGCCGCGACCCCGCCGCCCTCCCCTGAGCCGCTGCGTGTCGCCGTAGCCGACAGCCACACCCACATGGACATGCAGGACCCGGCCGTCCCGGAGATCATCGCCGCCGCCGAGGCCGTCGGCGTCACCCCACTGATCCAGGTCGGCGTGGACGTGCCTTCCTCCCAGTGGGCGGCCCAGGCCGCCACCGAGTACCCCGCGGTGTGGGCCGCGGTGGCCCTGCACCCCAACGAGGCACCCCGCATCGTGCACGGAGACGGCGCCCGAGGCGTCGAGGTCGACGACACCGACTGGGCGGGCAAGGTCCGGTCGGCCGCGGGCCTGGCCGGACTGGACGAGGCCGTCGCCGAGATCGACCGCCTGGCCGCCCTGCCGCAGGTGCGCGCCGTGGGCGAGACCGGCCTGGACTATTTCCGCACCGGCGAGGAGGGCGTGGAGGCGCAGCAGGAGTCCTTCCGCCGCCATATCGACATCGCCAAGCGCAACGGCCTCGCTGTGATGATCCACGACCGCGACGCCCACGACGACGTGCTGCGCATCCTCAAGGAGGAGGGCGCGCCGGAGAAGGTCGTCTTCCACTGCTTCTCCGGCGACGCCGACATGGCCAAGCTGTGCGCCGAGAACGGCTACTTCATGAGCTTCGCGGGCAACGTCACCTTCGCCAGCGCCCAGCAGCTCCGCGCCGCGGCCGCGGTAGCCCCGCCCGACCTGATCCTGGTCGAGACGGACGCCCCCTTCCTCACACCGAAGCCCTATCGCGGCCGCCCCAACGCCCCGTACCTCATCCCCCACACCCTGCGCGCTATCGCCGAGGTCAAGGGGATGGACGAAGATGATCTGGCGACAGCCATCGCGTCGAACGCCACGCGTGCCTTCGGCCTGATGTAGGCGACTGCCGGGGGCGCGACCGCAGCAGACCCCCGCGTCCACGTCGGCGCCGTGACGATCGACGGGTAAGGCCCCGCTACTCCACCTCGACGCCCCAGGCCTTGAGGGCGTCCTCTAGAGAGGGCTCGGGGTAGTCCGGGTCGCGGGTGGCGGCTCCGGGGGTGCGGCTGAAGCGGGGCGCGGGGCCGGGGTAGAGGTGGTCTCCCTTGCGGATGACGGAGCCGCGGGCCTTGACGTGGGGGTGGTCGGCGGCTTCGGGCATGGACAGGATCGGTTGGACACACGCCTCGGTGTCGCCCAGGAGATCGGCCCACTCGTCGCGGGTGCGGGTGCGGAGGACCTCGGCGAAGCGCTCGCGCAGTTCGGGCCAGCGGTCGCGGTCCCACTGGTCGGGGAGCTCGGCGCCGGCGAGGCCGATGCCCCGCAGGAAGGCCGCGTAGAACTGCGGTTCGATGCAGCCGACGGAGACGTACCCGCCGTCGGCGCACTCGTAGACGTCATACCAGGGTGCCCCGGTGTCGAGGTAGTTGGTGCCGCGCTCATCGGTCCACGAGCCGCGCTGGCGGTCCTCGTAGATCATCGACGCGAGAAACGCGCTGCCGTCCACCATGGCGGCGTCCACCACCTGCCCCCGCCCCGAGGACTGCCGCTCCACGAGGGCGCTGAGGATGCCGGTGACGACGAACATCGTGCCGCCGCCGAAGTCGCCGAGCAGGTTGACCGGCGGCACCGGCGCCTCGCCGCGGCGGCCGATGGAGTGCAGCGTGCCGTTCAGCGAGATGTAGTTCATGTCGTGCCCGGCGCGGTGGGCGAGTGGCCCCTCCTGGCCCCATCCGGTCATGCGGGCGTACACCAGCCGAGGGTTGAGACCGAGGCAGTCGTCCGGTCCGAGTCCGAGCCGCTCCATGGCACCGGGGCGGAACCCCTCCAGCAGCACGTCGGCGGCGGTGACCAGGCGGCGGGCGGTGGCGACGCCCTCCTCGGTCTTGAGGTCGACGCCGAGGATCGGGCGGCCGGAGGCCATGTGCGGGCGCGGGGCACCCGCGCGGACCGCGTCGGCGGTGGCAGGGCGGTCCAGCCGGATGACGTCGGCGCCGAGGTCGGCGAGGAGCATCGCGGCCATCGGCCCGGGACCGATACCGGCGAACTCCACGACCCGGACGCCGTTCAGGGGACCCATCGCTACGCCTCCACTGAGCTTGAAGTGACCTTGATTAGAATCTCGTTCGGTTTCTTATTGTGCGGGTGCGGACGCGAATACGCCATGCCTCACCCGCTGGAAAGGCCGTCATGCCCCGGCGGCCTGGCAAAATATGTGGGTGACCCACGCTGAGATGCCCGATTCCTCCCGCCTGCTCACCCCGGCCGATGTGCGGCGGCTTGCCGACCGTCTGGGCGTTCGCCCGACCAAGACGCGCGGTCAGAACTTCGTCATCGACCATGGGACCGTGCGCCGGATCGTGCGTGTCGCCGAGGTCGGCGGCGACGACGTGGTCCTGGAAGTGGGTCCTGGCCTCGGGTCGCTCACTCTGGCGCTGCTCCCGCATGTCCGCCATGTCACCGCGATCGAGATCGATCCCAAACTGGCCGAGGCGCTGCCCGCCACCGTGAGCGAACACGCCCCGGATCTCGCCGATCGGCTGCGGGTCGTCACCGCCGACGCCATGCGTGTCGCGGAGATCCCTGGTCCCGAGCCGACGGCGCTGGTGGCCAACCTTCCCTACAACGTCGCCGTGCCCGTGGTCCTGCACCTCCTGGAGCTGCTGCCGTCGCTGCGGCGCGGTCTGGTCATGGTGCAGGCGGAGGTGGCCGACCGTCTCGCCGCCCCGCCGGGCAGTCGCACCTACGGGGTGCCCTCAGCCAAGGCCGCCTGGTACGCGGACGTGCGCCGGGCGGGCTCGGTCGGCCGCAACGTCTTCTGGCCGGCGCCCAATGTCGATTCGGGGCTCGTGGAGCTGCGCCGCCGCCCGGCACCCAGCGCGACAGCGTCCCGCGCGGAGGTGTTCGCCGTCATCGACGCCGCTTTCGCTCAGCGCCGCAAGACGCTGCGTGTGGCCCTGTCCTCCTGGGCGGGCTCCGCAGCGGCCGCCGAGGCAGCTCTGCGCGCCGCCGGGGTCGATCCGTCGGCGCGCGGCGAGTCCCTGGACGTGGAGGCCTTCGCGCGCATCGCCGAGCAGGCGCCGGCGCGGTCGGAGCACTGAGCCCTACCGCGTGGTGAGTGGCGCCGGAAGCCGGCCGCGGTCGGTCCGCGCGCGGCGTCGGGCGGGGCAGGGCCGGGTCTCCCGGCGCTCAGGCGCTCCGCGGGATGTCGTTGACCCGGATCTCCGCCGGTTCACTCTGCTGCTGACTGCGCAGCACGAGCTTGGCGGAGTCGAGCATCGACTCATCCTCCACGAAGAACACCAGCGTTCCCTCGGCCGCGTCGTTGGACTCCACCGCATGCCACAGCGGAGCGTTGGTCTCTGACCCCAGCGGCTTCTCCGCCGACTGGACCTCGCCGTCGCGGCCCTTCAACTCCTGCCATTCGTGGTTCAGGGTGAGCGCGTGGTCCGAGGTGTTCTCCACGAACAGGGTGAACACGCAGTACGTTCCCTTGTTCGGGATGGAGCGTTCGCCGGGGTCCGGGGTGCAGGTGTACTCCTGCGCCTTGAACACCATCTTGGCGTCGGCGTCGGCGCCCCGGCTGGGCTGGGCCTGGTTGTCGACGTCGGAATCGCCCCCGGCGGTGTCCTGCTGGGCTCCGGTCTTGTGCTGTTCGCCCGATCCGTCACCCTGCCCGAACCAGGGCAGGCCGCTGAGCCCGTTGAAGCCGAGCAGGGTGAGCGCGGTGAACAGCACGAGCACCAGAGCTGCCGCGATGACCGCCGTCATCGCGACCCACTTCATGCGCCGCTTCGCCGGCTGCAGGGGGCGGTGCGGGGGCGGCGGGACCGGCGGCACGTACGGTTGCGCCTGCGGTCGCACCGGCCCTGCCTGGCCGGTCCGCTGCCGATCGTGCGGGGGCGGTGACTGCGGGCCGACCTGGGGGATCGGTCCCGTCTGGTTGGGGGCGACGGCGGGCATCTGCCCCGTCTGGTGCACGGGGAACTGCCCGGTCTGATGCACCGGGGGCTGCTGGGCCACCCCCGCTACCGGGCGCTGCATCTGCTGGCTCTGGTTGGCCGGCGGCCTCGGCGCCTGCTGTGCCTGTTGGGCCTGGGGTGCCTGTTGGGGGTGCTGCCCCTGCTGTGCGTGGTGGGCCTGCTGAACCTGTTGGGCCTGTTGGTGTTGGTGGGGATAGGGCGGTGGACCCTGCCCCGGAGGGGCGGCGGGCGCCGGACCCGGGTGGCGCATGCCGGTCACGTTCGGGTGCGGACCTGGGTGGTGCCCCTGCGGAGGCATGGGCGGCATCGGGGGCAGGTTCGGCCGCCAGGACTGGTGGAGCGCGTGGCTCACCATGTCGGTGGCGCCGCCGGGGCCATCCTCACCGCCGGCGAGCTCCAGCATCAGGTCCTGGGCCTTGGGGCGGCGCTCAGGCTCCTTGGCCAGCGCCTGGCGCACCAGACGGTCGAGCGGGCTGTCCAGGCTGCCGAGCTGCGGCTCGGCGAACAGCACCCGCTTACCGAGCGTCATGGCGTCGCCGTTCCCGAACGGATGCGTGCCGTTCCCGGCGAACGCCACCAGACAGCCCCAGGCGAAAATGTCGGCCGAGGTGGTGACCTGCTCTTCCAGCAGCTGCTCGGGAGCCATCCACCCTGGACTGCCCATGACGATGCCGGTCTGGGTGTGGTTGGACCGGGTGTCCATCGCCCGCGCGATGCCGAAGTCGATCACCCGCGGTCCGGACAGGGACAGCAGCACATTGGCGGGTTTCAGGTCCCGGTGCACCAGCCCCGCCCTGTGGATGGCGGCGAGTGCCGCCGCCACGCCAAGCGCGAAGCCGTGCAGGGTGCTGGAGTCGAGGGCCCCGTGCTCGGCGATGTGCTCGGCCAAAGCGGTCCCCGCGATGTACTCGGTAACCATGTACGGCCGGTTCTCGAACGTGCCGTGGTCGAGGATCTTGGCGGTGCAGAAGGAAGCGACCCGGCGGGCGTTCTCCATCTCGTCATGGAAACGGGCACGGGTGGCTTCGTCGAAGGCGAGCTCCGGCCGGATCACCTTGATCGCGACCTGGGCACCCTTCTCAGGGGCACGGCCGAGGTAGACCGTCCCCATTCCTCCGCTGCCCAGTCGCCCGGCCAGCACGTATGGACCGATGGTGGCCGGGTCCCCGGCGGCCAACGGTTCCAGGTTCTTCGGGAGCCCATCCGACGGCAAGCGATCCTCCCCGACGGTGTCCACACTCCGTCTGGCCCCAAGGTAGCGGGGATTGTGCCCAGATACCCACCCGCGCAGGCCACTGCGCCCGAATCTGGCCGATCAGAATGACCCAACCGGGGCGGGATACCGCGACCAGGACACCCACCTGAAGCGCGTGAAGCACCTGTCGTGACACGACGCCCCGGCCGCACAAGTGTCCCTTTGCGGGTTCGTGGGCTCACAGGGGTGGGGGTTCCTTTACGATCTAGGACTCGTGACCGCTAATACCGCCGTGACCGTACGGGTACCCGCGAAGGTGAACCTCCAGCTGGCGGTGGGGCCGGCGCGCGAAGATGGATACCACGATCTGGTCAATGTCTTTCACGCCGTTTCGCTGTTCGATGAGGTTACCGTCAGCGAGGCGCGGCCGCGCGCGGAGCGTGAGTTCGTCCGGCTGAGTGTCGCCGGGGATCTGGGTTCCCACACCGATCTGGTCCCCCTCGACGACACCAATCTCGCCGCGCGTGCCGCGCGCCTCGTCGCACGGGAGTGCGTCCAGGCCGCCCCGGTCGATATCCACCTGAACAAGCGGATCCCCGTGGCCGGGGGGATGGCGGGAGGCAGCGCCGACGCCGCCGCGGCCCTTGTGGCGTGCGACACGCTGTGGGGTGCGGGCCTAGCGGAGGACGCTCTCCTCTCGATGGCCGCCCAGTTGGGCAGTGATGTCGCTTTCCCGCTCGTCGGCGCGACAGCGGTGGGGACAGGACGCGGCGAGCTGCTCACGCCCGTGGAGAACGCGGGCCGCTACCAGTGGGTGTTCGCGCTGTCCGGCGAGGGGTTGTCCACGGCTGCCGTTTTCGCCGAATACGACAGGCTGCGCCCGGACGCGCCGGAACCGCGGAGCGACGACCGGCTGATGGCCGCGCTCGCCGCGGGCGACGCCCGCCAGCTCGGGGCGGCGCTCAGCAACGACCTGGAGCGCGCGGCCCTGTCGCTGCGCCCGGATCTGGCCGAGACGCTGGGCGTCGGACGTGCGGCCGGAGCGCTCGGTGCGATCGTGTCGGGGTCCGGGCCGACCTGTGCCTTCCTGGCCGAGGACGAGGACGCCGCCGAGGCCGTCGCCACGGCTTTGGAGAAGTCCGGCGCCTGTGAGCGGGCCGTGCGGGCGTACGGCGACGTCGCGGGCGCGACCGTCATCCGCCGCGAGGGCGCCTGAGCCCGCCTGGTGGCGCGCGTCCGGGGGTCGTCCCCGGCGGCGTCCACCCCGGAGCTCACAGACCGCCCTCGCTGGCGGGCTTGAGGAGCGGCGCCCCCGGGCCCTTGGCGGCCAGGGCGTCGTCCTGGTTGTACAGGCCGCAGGCCTTGAGTGAGAGGCAGCCGCAGCCGATGCACCCGGAGAGCCGATCGCGGAGCCGGTGCAAGGCGTCGATCCGGGCGTCGAGTTCGTCCTGCCACTGCTCCGAGAGCCGCGCCCAGTCCCGCACTGTCGGCGTCCGGTTGTCGGGCAGTGTCGCCAGCGCGTCGTGAATCCGGCCCAGGGTCAACCCCACGCGTTGCGCGGCGGAGATGAACGCGAGGCGGCGCAGGGTGCCGCGGTGGTACCGGCGCTGATTGCCGGAAGTTCGCTCGCTGGAGATCAGCCCCCGCTCCTCGTAGTAGCGGAGGGTGGTGGGCGGAACCCCGCTGCGCTCGGAGAGCTGTCCGATGGTGAGCCGTACCGGCAGGTGGGGCATGTCACATCCTGGGGTGTGGTCGCTGTCTCGGATTCGGGCTTGACCTCTAGTTAACTTGAAGTCTGAGACTTGCGGCATGTCCACGACGACACTCTCCCGGTACGCCGACCTTCCCGCCCTCATCGGGCTGATGAACGGCGACGAAAAGCACCAGGCCGCATCCGCGTCCGCGCTGGACGCCCTGTGGGTCCTCTACGACCGCGTCCTCAACGTCACTCCCGAAACGGCGGACGACCCCGACCGCGACCGCTTCCTGCTCTCCAAGGGCCACGGGCCCTCCGCCTACTACGCCGTCCTCGCGACCAAGGGGTTCATCGACGTCCGCACCCTGCGGAACTGGACCGAATTCGACTCGCCGCTCGGCTACCACCCCGACCGCGTGCTGGTCCCCGGCGTCGAGATCGGCAGTGGCTCGCTCGGCCACGGCCTCGGCCTGGCCGTCGGCACCGCCCTCGGCCTGCGTGCCCAAGGCCGCACCCGGCCGCGCGTTTTCGTCCTGGTCGGCGACGGCGAACTCGACGAAGGCAGCAACCACGAGGCCATCGCCGTGGCCGGACGTCTCGGGCTGGACACCATCACCGTCATCGCCATGGACAACCGCTCCGCCACCCACGGGTGGCCCGGCGGTATCGCCCAACGGTTCACGACCGAAGGCTGGGCCGCCCGCACGGTCAGCGGCCGCGACCACGACGCCCTCTACTCCGCCTTCACCACTCCCCACCCCGGCCGCCCCCTCGTGGTGGTCGCCCACGTGAACAAGAAGGGACCGGTTCGGTGACCACTACCATCGCCAGGAGCAGCGCAACCGCGGCCAAGCTGAGCACCGAGGAGCAGCTCATCGGCCACCAGCCGATGCGGGACACCTTTGTCGAGGCTGCCAGCGCCGCGCTCGACGCCGACCCCCGGGTCGCCATCGTGCTCGCCGACATCTCCGCCGACCGATTCTCCGACGCCGCCGCCCGCCACCCCGACCGGGTCATCAACGTCGGGATCCGCGAGCAGCTGATGATCGGCGTGGCCGGTGGTCTGGCGCTCACCGGCATGCGCCCCGTCGCGCACACCTACGCGCCGTTCCTGATCGAGCGCGCTTTCGAGCAGATCAAGCTCGATCTGGGGCATCAGAACATGGGAGCGCTGCTGGTCAGCAACGGCGGCTCCTACGACGTCCCCTCGGCCGGACGCACCCACATGGCCCCCGGTGATGTCGCCGTGCTGGAATCCCTTCCCGGCTGGACGGTGCACGTGCCCGGACACGCGACCGAGGCGGCACGGCTGCTGGAGGACGCATTCAGGGCCGACGACCGCGTCTACGTCCGGCTGAGCGAACGCGGCAACGCGGCGGCCCGGCCGGTCGGGACCGGTCTGGTTACCGTCCGCGCCGGGTCGGCGCGCGCCCTGGGCGTCGTCGTCGCGGTCGGCCCCATGCTCGACCGCGCCCTGGCGGCGACGGAGGGACTCGACGTCACCGTGGCCTACACCGCCACGGTCCGCCCCTTCGACCGGGCCGGACTCAACCGCATCGTCGCGGCGGCGGGACAGGCCGACGTGCTGATGGTCGAGCCGTACCTGGAGGGAACCTCCAGCCACGAGATCGCCGCGGCGCTGTCCGACCGGAGGCACCGCCAGATGTCCCTCGGCGTCAGCCGGACCGCCGAGGTGCGCGCCTATGGTGATGCCGCCGACCACGACCGCGTGCACGGGTTGGATGTCGAAGGGATCGCGAACTCCGCGCGGGCGTTCTTCCTGGTGTGACACGGAATGTGGCCGGGCGTGGCATCGTCGGCCGTCGTCCGGTCGTCAACGTGGGTACACGGTCTATACCTGCCCAGGGGGCGACCCCCTTCGACCCCCGGTGGGGCGGGCGTGGTCTGTCCACCGCCGCCCAGCCTCCACAATGGGTACACGATCTGTATTTGCCCAGGGGGCGACCCCCTTCGACCCCCGGTGGGGCGGGCGTGGTCTGTCCACCATCGCCCAGCCTCCACAATGGGTACACGATCTGTATTTGCCCAGGGGGCGACCCCCTTCGACCCCCGGTGGGGCGGGCGTGGTCTGTCCACCATCGCCCAGCCTCCACAATGGGTACACGATCTGTATTTGCCCAGGGGGCGACCCCCTTCGACCCCCGGTGGGGCGGGCGTGGTCTGTCCACCGCCGCCCAGCCTCCACAATGGGTACACGATCTGTATTTGCCCAGGGGGCGACCCCCTTCGACCCCCGGTGGGGCGGGCGTGGTCTGTCCACCGCCGCCCAGCCTCCACAATGGGTACACGATCTGTATT
>NZ_BAAAPC010000022.1:0-44397 GCF_039530945.1 Nocardiopsis rhodophaea | reverse complement strand
GTCCACCGCCGCCCAGCCTCCACAATGGGTACACGATCTGTATTTGCCCAGGGGGCGACCCCCTTCGACCCCCGGTGGGGCGGGCGTGGTCTGTCCACCGCCGCCCAGCCTCCACAATGGGTACACGATGAATCTCGTCAATCTTCAGGATGTTTCCCTGGCCTATGGGCCGCTCGTCCTCCTCGACAACGTCTCGCTCGGTGTGGAAGAGGGCGACCGGATCGGTGTGGTCGGCCGCAACGGTGGCGGCAAGTCCACGCTGGTTTCGGTGATCGCCGGCCTCACCGAGCCCGATTCCGGGCGGGTGATCCACGGACGCGGTCTGCGCGTCGGATACCTGCACCAACGCGACACCTACCCCGACTGCACCGTCGGTGAGTTCGTGCTTGGCGAGCTCGCGGAGCACGAATGGGCCGGTGACGCGCGCGTCCGCGACATCTTGCGCGGGCTGCTCAGCGGCTGGGACCTCGGCGGGGCGATGGCCAACCTCTCCGGTGGCGAGCGCCGACGGGCCACGCTGGCACGGCTGCTCATCGATACGCATGACGTGATCATCCTCGACGAGCCCACCAACCACCTCGACATCGAGGCCATCGCCTGGCTGGCCAGGCACATGCGGCAGCGGCGCGAGGCGCTCGTGGTCGTCACTCACGACCGCTGGTTCCTCGACACGGTCACCACCTCCACATGGGAGGTCGTCGACGGCCGGGTCGAGCAGTACGAGGGCGGGTACGCCGCCTACGTGCTCACCAAGGCCGAGCGCGAGCGGCGCGCCGCCATGGCCGAGGAGCGGCGGCAGAACCTCATGCGCAAGGAGCTGGCCTGGCTCAGCCGCGGCGCGCGGGCCCGCTCGACCAAAGCGAAGTTCCGGGTGGACGCGGCCAACGCGCTCATCGCCAACGAGCCGCCGCCGCGCGACACCGTCGAACTCGTCCGCTTCGCCAGCTCCCGCCTCGGCAAGACCGTCATCGACACCAAGGACATGACGCTCACTGCCGGGGACGAGACGCTGATCGACCGCCTGACGTGGCAGCTCGGTCCGGGTGACCGGATCGGGCTCGTTGGTGTGAACGGTTCGGGCAAGACGTCACTGCTGCGCGCGCTCGCCGGTGAGCGCGCGCTCGACGGGGGCTCGATCCGGCACGGCAAGACGGTGAAGCTCGCGCACCTGTCGCAGGCCCTCGACGAGCTGGAGCCCGGTCGGCGCCCGCTGGAGGCGGTCGAGGAGGTCCGCAAGTACGTCACGATCGGAAAGAAGGAGTTCTCCGCCAGCCAGATGCTGGAGCGCTTCGGTTTCCGGGGCGAGCGCCAGTGGACCCCGATCGGGGACCTCTCCGGCGGTGAGCGGCGGCGGCTCCAGCTGCTGCGGCTGTTGATGGACGAGCCGAACGTCATCCTGCTCGACGAACCGACCAACGACCTCGACATTGAGACGCTGACCGAGCTGGAGGACCTGCTCGACGGCTGGCCGGGGTCGCTGGTGCTGGTCAGTCACGACCGGTACTTCCTGGAGCGCGTCACCGACCGCGTGATGGCGCTGATGGGCGACGGCAAGCTGGTCTTCCTGCCCGGCGGCGTCGACGAGTACCTGGCGCGGCGGGAGGCCACCGCGGACGCGGGGGAGGTGCCCGGACTCGCGACGGCGGGGGAGAAGCAGGACGCCGCGGCGTCCGCGCCCGCCTCGGGTCTCTCGGCGGCCGAGCGGCGCGCCGTGCAGAAGGAGATGCAGCGGATCGAGCGGCGGATCGACCGCATCGGGACCCGTGAGGCCGAGCTGCACGACCTCATGGCCCAGGCCGCCGACGACTACACGCGCCTGGCCGAGCTCGACGCCGAACTCAAGAAGCTCGGCGCGGAAAAGGACGAGCTGGAGGAGTCCTGGCTACTCGAAGCGGAGAAGCTGGGCGAGTAGCCACGGGGGATGGGGCCGTCTAGGGGCATGGGTCTGCTGGGCGGCCTTGTCGGCGTTCTTCCTCTCCGATGTTCGGTGGTGAAAAGCGGCACCGAGGGCGGAGGGGGCTGGGGGCGCCGGTCCCGTGGCGGGCGCGGCGGGGCGGGGGGCTCGCAGCGTGAGGCCGTCTTCTCGCTTCGCGTGCGGAGCCTTCCGCGATCCGGGAGCACTCCGCCCCCGCAGGCCCCCTCTGGCGATGATCATGGGGATCCTCCCGGCAAAACGGACAGAACCGGGACTATTCCCATGATCATCGCGGGGAACGTGGGGCAAACCGGGCAAACCCGGCGCCCGGCGGCCCGCAATCCGGATTCCGGGCCGCCCGCATGCCCCGCCCGGGAGCCGACCAGGCGCGCCCCAGCCCCCACCTCATCGCCGCCGCCTGCGTTCCTCCACCCGGGAGAAGACCGGCGGGGCGGGCCGCCACCGCCGCCCCGCCGCATCCCCGGAGACGACCGGCGCCCCTCGCCCCACCGGCCTCGCTGCCGCTTTTCACCACAGAACACCGGTTACACGAACGCCGACAAGGCCGCCCAGCAGACCCCTGGCCCTGGCCTATCGATGCGCACCGGGGGACAGCGTGACCCCGAGGTCAGGAGGCGAGCACGACCTGGCTGAAGACCTCGGCGATCTTCTCGGCCCCGGCGCGGTTGGTGTGGATGTCCGGGCCGCGCTCGGTGTCGCACATCCAGGTGTAGTCGCAGATGTTGCGCACGTTGGACGGCATGCCGGTTTCGCTGTCGGTGGGGACGCCGAAGTTCTCCGAATCGAAGGCTTCGGCGACGTCCGCGACGTCGATTCCCGCCTCGGTATAGGACGAGCGCAGGACGTCGTTCATGTCGGTGAGGACGTCGTTGGCGTACTCGGCGATCTCCTGCTGGGACGGCACCGCTGCGTCGCCGCTGCCGCCGCTGCCCCCGTTGGCGGCGTCCTCCTTGTCGGCGTCGGCCTCCCCGTCGTCCGCCAGCAGCGCCGCCAGGTAGGGGTTGTAATAGGTCATGCCGACGATCTGCACGTCCGGGCCGGCGGCCGAGCGCAGACGGACGGCGATTTCCGGGGCTTCCTCCTTCAACCGATCCAGGCCCTCCTCGACGCACTCCTTGTCGACGCTGGCCTCGGCCTCCCCGTCGCCTTCGTCGACACATCCCGTGAAGTTGTTGCCGCCGATGTCGATGGTCACCAGGGCGATCCGACCCTGGTTGCGTTCCAGGAAGCGTTCAGCGGCGTCCAGCTGCGACATCTCGGCGTAGCGCTCGTCGCACCGCTCGATGCCGCCCTCGGTGAACGTGGTGGTGTCCTCGCCGCCGCAGCCCATCTTCTGGTGCTCCAGCGTGGAATCGGTGTCGTAGAGCGTTCGGAAGAGGGCGTCGGTGTAGCTTTCCGCCGTCACGGTCGGGTCGCCGTTGGTATCGGGTTGGACGCCTTCGGCGAGCGAGTCGCCGAGAGAGAGGTAGTAGCGCTTGGCGGGTGCCTCATCGTCGGCTGCCATGCAGCCCGTCGCCAGCAGGGCGGACGCCGCCGCGATGGCGGCACTCCAACGGATCTCCACGTGTTCGTTCTCCGCTCACCAGTCGAGAGGGGATCGCGCGCCAGGCAAACGCGGCGTCCCGGTGAGAAGGGCGGACACCGCTGTTGGTGATCAGGATCGCTGATGGGCCGGCGTTTCGTCGAGAGGCGCGAGAAGGGATCGCAGGAGTGCGGCCAGGCGTTCACGGTCCGCGTGCAGGATCTCGCAGAGGATCGACTCCTCGTAGCTGAGCAGGTCGGCCAATGCGGCGTCGACGCGCTCGCGGCCCTCGTCGGAGAGGCGGACCAGCACGCCGCGCTTGTCGTCGGGGTCGGGTCGGCGCGTCACCAGGCCGGCGGCGGCCAGCCGGTCGATGCGGTTCGTCATGGTCCCCGACGTCACGAGCGTGGCGCGGAGGAGCCGGCCGGGACTCAGTTCATAGGGTGGGCCGGAGCGGCGCAGTTCGGCGAGGACGTCGAACTCCCACGGCTCCAGGTCGTGTTCGGTGAACACCGAGCGCCGGGCGCGATCCAGGTGGCGTGCTAGCCGGGAGACCCGGCTGAGCACCTGCAATGGCTCGACATTGAGGTCGGGGCGCTCGGAGCGCCACGCCTCAACCAGTCCGTCTACCTCATCGCGCATACCGACAGCCTATCTCTCGATATCAAGATAGTGCGCGGTGTGCGGCGGAAAGTCGCCGACCCGCTCCGTCGGCTAGCCGTCCTTCCGCCTGCGCTGCATGACGTCGAGGCGGGGCTTGGTGTCGAGGTTGGACAGGCCGTTCCAGGCCAGGTTGACCAGGTGTGCGGCCACCACCTCGCGCTTGGGCTTGCGGACCTCCAGCCACCACTGGCCGGTCAGCGCCACCATGCCCACCAGGGACTGCGCGTACATTGGCGCCAGCTTGGGGTCGTAGCCGCGTTCGCGGAACTCCTCGGCGAGGATGTGCTCGACCTGGGTGGCGATATCGCTGATCAGGCTGGCGAAGCTGCCCGTTCCCGAGGCGGCGTGCGAGTCGCGGGCCAGGATGCGGAAGCCCTCGCTGCTCTCCTCCACATACTGCAGCAGCGCGAGCGCGGCGTTCTCGATCTTGCCGCGCGCGTGGTCGGCCGTCAGCGAATCGCCCACCATGCCCAGCAGCTTGCGCATCTCACGGTCGACGACGACGGCGTAGATGCCTTCCTTGCCGCCGAAGTGCTCGTAGACGACGGGCTTGGAGACGCCCGCCCGCGCGGCGATCTCCTCGATGGAGGTGCCGTCGAAACCGCGTTCGGCGAATAGCTCCCGTCCGATGTCGAGAAGCTGCTCCCGGCGCTCTTTGCCGGTCATGCGCTTTCTGGGCGACCGGGTCTTCTGCTGGCTCACGTCACGGCTCCCATGATGGCCTCTCACTCTAGCCTTCTCCATTGCTGGCGCGTTCGGAAGCGAGACGCTCAGGATCGGACCAGCGGACCTGCCTCTGCTCGCCCACCCCAGTTTCTCAAAGTTCCGGGTCACTCGGCGAGCGATATACGTCGGGCAGCGACGCAACCGTAACCTACGGATGCGTAGGTTTGACAAGGGGGAGTCGCGCGGCGATCTGGCGCACCGGGCGGTGAGGAGGTGCCGCGTCCCGCCTACCAGAAGCCGCGGCGCCACGCCGGCGTTCCGTACGCCCTCGGGCCGCTTCCTCCGATATGAGTGTGCTCGCGGTGAACCGAGCCGCTAAGCTAGGTCCTCGGCGAGCGGGCCCCAGCCGATACAACGGCCGCGTGATGGTGCCGCGGTTCGCCGGATTCTTCATCCCGGGTGGTCTAATGGCAGGACACAGGCTTTTGGTGCCTTGAGGTGAGGGTTCGAATCCTTCCCCGGGAGCACCCGATCCCGACCTTGCGCCCCAGCGCCGGTCGGCAAGGAATCTCACATAACAAACCTGAGGGCTCGGGCCCGTCGGCCCGAGCCCCGGGTATGACCGCATCCCTATCTGCCATCCGTGGGTCTTCCCACGTCAGCGCGTTTGTGACCGGCACCTTCGCCGGTATCTGGGCGCATGTATCCTTCCCATGTCGGCCGAGAGTCGCGTCTGTTCGCGTGCGCGTCGGGAGCTGTCAGCCCGCCTGACACGGCACGTCGACCTTGCGGGGTAACCGCGTCGAACGCCGATTGCAGACCACCTGCAGACCAATGCAGACCAGTTCATCCGCCAGCGACATGAGGAGTCTCCGCCAGTGAGCGTGAGCCGCCCGGCTGCCGTCATCGTCCTCGCGGCGGGCGAGGGCACCCGAATGAAGTCCAGGCTTCCCAAGGTCCTCCACGAGATCTGCGGACGCAGCATGCTGGGACACGTCCTTGCCGCTGCGGACGGCCTCGCTCCGGAGCGCACCGTGGTCGTCGTCGGACACGGACGCGAACAGGTGACGCAGCACCTTAAGGACACCGCCCCCCAGGTGGGCACCGCGCTGCAGGAGCAGCAGAACGGCACCGGCCACGCCGTGCGCGTGGCCGTCGAGTCGCTCAAAACACAGGGCGCCGCCCTGAACGGAACCGTCGTGCTGGCCTACGGCGACACCCCCCTGCTGCGCGCCGAGACCCTGTCCGACCTCGTCGCCGCCCACGAGGCCGCGGGCAACGCCGTCACCGTGCTGTCCGCCAAGGTGCCCGACCCCACCGGCTACGGCAGGGTCGTCCGCGACGCCGCCGGCGCCTTCACCGAGATCGTCGAGCACGCCGACGCCACCGAGGAGCAGCGCGCCGTCGACGAGATCAACTCCGGCATGTACGCCTTCGACGGCGCCCTGCTGGCCGACGTCGTCAACCGGCTCTCCACCGATAACGCCAAGGGCGAGGAGTACATCACCGACGCCGTGGCGATCCTGCGCGGCGACGGCCGCCCCGTTGACGCCGCGGTGGCCCGCGACTGGGTGGAGATCCAGGGGGTCAACGACCGCGTCCAGCTCGCCGAGGCCCGGCGGCTGCTCAACGACCGTCTCGTCACCGAGCTCATGCGCGAGGGCGTCACCGTCGTGGATCCCGCCACCACCTGGGTCGACGCCGAGGTCCGCATCGGGCGCGACGCCGTCATCGAACCACAGACCCAGCTCAAGGGCCGGACGACGATCGGCGAGGGCGCCCACGTCGGCCCCGGCGCTCTCCTGACCGACACCGCGGTTGGCGACGACGCCGTTGTGTGCCACACGGTCGCCGACGACGCCCGGATCGGGGCGGGCGCCAACGTCGGCCCCTACGCCTACCTGCGCCCCGGCGCCGTACTAGAGTCCTCGACCAAGGTCGGCACGTTCGTCGAGGTGAAGAACTCCACCGTCGGCGAAGGCTCCAAGGTGCCGCACCTGACCTACGTAGGCGACGCCGACATCGGCACGGGCGTCAACATCGGTGCGTCTTCCGTGTTCGTCAACTACGACGGTGTCAACAAGCACCGCACCACCATCGGAGACCATGCCCGAACCGGCAGCGACAACATGTTCGTCGCGCCGGTGAAGGTCGGCGACGGCGCCTACACCGGCGCCGGGACCGTGGTCCGCGAAGACGTCCCGCCCGGCGCGCTGGCGGTCTCGGCCGGTTCCCAGCGCAACATCGAAGGGTGGGTGCGGCGGAAGCGTCCGGGTACGTCTGCGGCTGAGGCCGCACGGCGCGCGGACGAGGACGATCAGCGCCGCTAACGGCGAAGACCAGTGTGGGGGATGTAGAAAAGTGACCGGCATCAAGGCCGCGGGTCAGAAAGAGCTGAAGCTGTTCTCCGGGCGTACCCACCCGGAACTGGCCGACGAGGTCGCCGAACAGCTCGGCATCGCTGTCGTCCCGACGAAGTTCCAGGACTTCGCCAACGGTGAGACCTATGTGCGGTACCTGGAGTCGGTGCGCGGCAGTGACGCGTTCGTCCTGCAGTGCCACTCCGACCCGATCAACGAGTCCATCATGGAGCAGCTCATCATGGTGGACGCGCTCAAGCGGGCGTCGGCCAAGCGCATCACCGTGGTGACGCCGTTCCTGGGCTACGCGCGCCAGGACAAGAAGCATCTGGGTCGCGAGCCCATCTCGGCGCGGCTGATGACCGACCTGTTCCGGACCGCGGGTGCGGACCGGCTGATGGCTATCGACCTGCACACCGACCAGATCCAGGGCTTCTTCGACGGCCCGGTGGACCACCTGTTCGCACTGCCGATCCTGGCCGACTACGTGAAGTCCCGGGTGAGCGGCGTCGAGGCCACCGTGGTCTCGCCGGACGCCGGGCGTGTGCGCACCGCCGACAGATGGGCGGACCGCCTCGGGGCGCCGCTGGCCATCATCCACAAGCGGCGCGACCCGAACGTGGCCAACGAGGTGAAGGTGCACGAGGTCGTCGGCCAGGTGGAGGGCCGCACCTGCGTCCTGGTCGACGACATGATCGACACCGCCGGGACGATCGTGAAGGCCGCCGACGCGCTGTTCGAGAACGGTGCGCGGGAGGTCATCGCGGCGGCCACGCACGGTGTGCTGTCCGGACCCGCTGCGGAGCGCCTGCAGAACTCGCGGATCTCCGAGGTCGTCATCACCAACTCGCTGCCGATCCCCAAGGAGCGGCAGTTCGAGAAGCTCACACAGCTGTCGATCGCCCCGATGCTGGCCCGTGCCGTCAGCGAGGTGTTCAGCGACGGCTCCGTGGCGAGCCTCTTCGAGAGCTGATCAGCGGCCCCGCCAGCTGATTCCTTCCCGGCGGGGAGGGTATGAACCTCCCCGCCGGTTGGGACATGTTCGGAGCCGTCGGTACAGCCAGTAGACTTGGCTGAGTTTCCCCGTGCCCGCGGACCCGCTCCGCCGGTGCGGCAGCCCCTTTTCCTGGGCGGCTGAGGATGTCTGCGCAATGCGCGTGTGTCGTAACTAGAAGTCGTTCCCCGTCTTTGCGGGGATGATCCCGAGGAGTTTTGTCGTGTCCGAGGTACGCATCGCTGCCGAGCCGCGCACGGAATTCGGCAAGGGCGCCGCACGTCGCGTCCGCCGCGCGGGTAAGGTGCCGGCCGTCCTCTACGGCCACGGCACCGACCCTCGTCACATCACCCTGCCGGGCCATGACCTGATGCTCGCCCTCAAGACGCCGAACGTGCTGCTGCGCGTCGACGGCATCGAGGGCAAGGACAACCTGGCCCTTCCGAAGAGCGTGCAGCGTGACCCCATCAAGGGCTTCCTTGAGCACGTCGACCTGATCGTGGTGTCGAAGGGCGAGAAGGTCGCGGTCGAGATCGCGGTGAACCTGACCGGTGACATCGCCCCGGGGGGTGTGCTCACCCAGGAACTGGTCAGCGTCGAGGTCCAGGCCGAGGCCACGCACATCCCGGAGGGCGTGGAGTTCTCCGTCGAGGGCCTGGAGGTGGGCGCCCACGTCACCGCCGGCGACCTGAAGCTCCCGGCCGGTGTCGAGCTGCTGACCGACCCCGAGACCCTGCTCCTGTCGATCTCGCCTGAGCGTGCCGCCGAGGAGGGCGAGGAGGCCGCCGAGGCTGAGGGCGTCGAGGGCGAGGCCGCTGCCGAGGCGCCGGCCGCGTCCGCGGAGTCCGCCGAGTAGTCGTCCAGCGGACATCACCTAGTTCATGCGTGCGATGCGCGGTCTCCTGCAGCGATGGCTGCGAGGCCGCGCGTCCGCATGCGACCGCGGGTCCGTCGAGCGGGGAGAAGAGGACGTGGGCGAGGGCGGCGCCGAGCGCTGGCTGGTGGTAGGCCTGGGCAATCCCGGACCGAAGTACGCGGGAAACCGGCACAACATCGGCTTCATGGTGGTCGACGCCCTGGCCGAGCGCCGCGGCGAGCGGTGGAAGGCCCACAAGGCCCACGCTGAGGTCGCCGAGACCCGTATCGACGGCGTCCCCGTGGTGCTCGCCAAGCCCCGGTCCTACATGAACCTGTCCGGGGGGCCCGTCGCCGGGCTGAGCTCCTTCTACAAGGTCCCCAAAGAGCGGATCGTCGTCGTCCACGACGAACTCGACATCGCCTACGGAGCGCTGAAGCTGAAGCGCGGCGGTGGAGCCGGTGGACACAACGGGCTGCGGTCGATCACCTCGTCGCTGTCGAGCCCCGACTACATCCGGGTGCGCGCGGGTATCGGCCGCCCGCCGGGCCGCATGGACGCCGCGGCCTATGTGCTCAAGGACTTCTCCTCGGTGGAGCGCAAGGAGCTCGACCTCAATATCGAGCGCGCCGCCGACGCGGTGGAGTGCGTCCTGACCGAGGGCCTGGAAAAGGCCCAGAACGTGTACCACACCGCGTCCTGAACGCGCCGTGCCGACGGTCGGGAATGACCGGATTCGTTACTTAGCGTCATCTCATCCTGTGTGCTGTGGTTTGTGGCGCGACACGGCATTCTGAGTTAGGTCCCGTCCACTACCCGGTCTTTGGCCGGGTTTTTTCTGGGGCCAGTGCAGTCACGTCGCGCGACTTCGCGACTTCGTTTGGCTACTGTTTGGGTAACAGAGCGTATTCCGCTCCTCTGGCTCCGTTCGCCATGGCTTTGTCGTGCCATGTCGCTACTCCACAGGGATCCGCCGCAGTCGGGGCCAGGGGCCATGTGTAGAGGCCGAGTACGGGGTGGGGGATCATGACCGTCGTCGACAGGGCAGCGGTCGGCGTGGGACGGCGAGGTTCCGGACCCGCGTCGTCGTCATGGATGCGGTCCTATATCCGGGGTCTGGTCACTATCGACCTCTTCGCCGCCGCGGCCGCGGGGACGGCGGCGCTGCACCTGCGTTTCCACGGGGAGTTCACCGCCCCGGAAACCCTGCCCTACCTGCTCTCCTCGGTGCTGCTCCCGCCGCTGTGGGTCCTGGTCGCGGCGGTGGCCGGCGGCTACGCGCGCCGGTTCATCGGCGTGGGAACCGAAGAGTTCCGCCGCGTGCTGAGCGGCGGCGTGCTCCTCGTGGCGGCCGTGACGATCACCGCCTACGCCGCCGACATCGATGTGGCGCGCGGCTATGTTCTGGTGGCCCTGCCCGCGATGGTCCTGCTCTGCCTGGTGCTGCGCTACGCCTGGCGTAAGCGGCTGCACCGGCGGCGCGGCGGCGGGAAGTGCATGCGCGGCGTCGTGGTGGTCGGGCATCGCGACAGCGTCCGCGACCTCGTCGGGCAGTTCCGCCGCGAGCCCTACCACGGCATGGAGGTCGTTGGCGTCTGCCTGCCCGAGCACGAATGCGATGCGCGGGCCGCCAGCGTCGACGGTTATCCCGTGCTGGGTGACTTCACCTCGGCGGCCGATGCCGCCGAGGCGGTCGGCGCCGACACGGTCGCCGTACTGAGCTGCCCGGAGATGGACGGTGCGGAGCTGCGCCGCCTGGCCTGGCGGCTGGAGAAGAGCGACACCGACCTCACCGTGGCCCCCGCGCTGATGGAAGTGGCCGGGCCGCGTACTTCGATCCGCGCGGTCGCGGGCCTGCCGCTCCTTCACGTCGAGCACCCCGAGCTGGGCGGGGCGCGCCGGGTGGTCAAGGGCCTGTTCGACCGGGTGGCGGCGGCGTGCGCGCTGGTGCTGCTCGCACCGCTGTTCGTGGCGCTCGTGATCATCATCCGCTCGCGCGACCAGGGTCCCGCGCTGTTCCGGCAGACCCGCGTCGGCAAGGACGGGGTCGAGTTCACCCTGTTCAAGTTCCGTACCATGGTCCCGGAGGCGGAGGCGCTCAAGGACATGCTGCGCCACGCCAACGAGCACGATGGTGTGCTGTTCAAGATGCGCGGTGATCCCCGTGTCACGCCGGTGGGCGGGTGGTTGCGCCGCTACTCCCTCGACGAACTCCCGCAGCTGATCAACGTCCTGCGCGGGGACATGTCGCTGGTAGGCCCGCGGCCTCCGCTGCCGGAGGAGGTGGCCGAGTACGGCCATGACGTTCGTCGGCGGCTCGTGGTGAAACCGGGTATGACGGGGCTGTGGCAAGTCAGCGGCCGAGCCGACCTCTCGTGGGAGGAATCCGTCCGTCTGGACCTGCGTTACGTGGAAAACTGGTCGCTGACCCTTGATGTGCAGATTCTGTGGAAGACGTGGTCAGCCGTGATCCGTGGGGCGGGAGCATACTGAGTCCGGTGAGCAGCATCCGAAACGATCATGAAGTCGCCCGCGACCTCGCGACCGAGGCGGGACAGCACTTACTACGCCTGCGGGCCCGGCACGGATTCGACGAGCCGGAGGTACTGCGGACGCTCGGCGACCGGACCGCACACGAGTTCCTCTTCTCCGCGCTGGGGCGGTTGCGCCCCAGCGACGCCGTGTTGTCGGAGGAGGGCGTCGACGACTCCGCGCGGCTGCACGCCCGCCGCGTGTGGATCATCGATCCGCTCGACGGCACGCGGGAGTTCGCCGAGGCGAACCGGACCGACTGGGCCGTGCACGTCGCCCTGTGGGAGAACGGCCAGTTGGCGGCCGGTGCCGTAGCGCTCCCCGCCCAGGGCAGCACGCTGTCGACGGTCGACCCGCCGTGGCTGCCGGACCAGCGCCCGTCCGGGCAGCGGCTGCGCATCACCACCAGCCGCACCCGCCCGCCGGAGTTCGTGCAGCGGATGGCCACGTCGCTGGGGGCCGAAGTGGTGCCGATGGGCTCCGCGGGGGCCAAGATCTGCGCGGTCCTGCTGGGCATCGCCGATATCTATGTGCACGCGGGCGGGCAGTTCGAGTGGGACAGCGCCGCGCCCGTCGCGGTCGCGCATGCCGCTGGCCTGCACGCGTCCCGGATCGACGGCACGAGGCTGACCTACAACCAGGTCGACCCGTCCCTACCCGATATCCTTGTATGTCGACCGGAATTGTCGAGTATGTTGTTGGCAAACATCCGCGACGTGGCGGAACGGGATGACGCGGGCCCACACGCGGGAGGCTGATCCACAGCCCCCCGCGTTCGTGAGTCACGCAGAAGCGTGAGGCGGGTTCATGACTCAGGCCGATACGGTGGCGCTCCGGCGGTACCAGCTCTCTCAGCTGGACTACCTGGAGGCCGAAGCGATCTTCATCATGCGCGAGGTGGCCGCGGAGTTCGAGCGGCCGGTTCTGCTCTTCTCAGGCGGCAAGGACTCCATCGTCATGCTCCGCCTCGCCGAGAAGGCGTTCTGGCCCGGACCCATCCCGTTCCCCGTGATGCACGTCGACACGGGGCACAACTTCCCCGAGGTCATGGAGTTCCGCGACCGCCGTATCGCCGAGGCCGGGGTTCGGCTGGTCGTCGCCTCGGTACAGGAACAGATCGACGCGGGGAAGGTCAGCGAGCCCACCGGGCGCTGGGCGAGCCGCAACCGGCTGCAGACCGCCGCGCTGCTGGAGGCCATCGAGGAGAACCGGTTCGACGCAGCGTTCGGCGGGGCCCGGCGCGACGAGGAGAAGGCGCGCGCCAAGGAGCGCGTCTTCTCCTTCCGGGACGAGTTCGGTCAATGGGACCCCAAGGCCCAGCGCCCCGAGCTGTGGAACATCTTCAACACCCGGACGAACATGGGCGAGCACATCCGGGTCTTCCCCATCTCCAACTGGACCGAGCTGGACGTGTGGGGCTACATCGCCCGGGAGGGCCTGGAGCTCCCGCCCATCTACTACGCGCACGAGCGGACTGTCTTCGAGCGCGACGGTGTCCTCCTCGCCGACAGCCCCTTCGTCGCGCGCGACGAGGACGAGGAGCTGTTCCAGGCGACGGTCCGCTACCGAACGGTCGGCGATATGACCTGCACCGGCGCGGTCCGCTCGACCGCCACCGAGGTGGACGAGATCATCACGGAGATCGCCGCGACCCGCATCACCGAGCGCGGCCAGACCCGGGCCGATGACCGGACCAGCGAGGCGGCCATGGAGGACCGCAAGCGCGAGGGTTACTTCTGAGCGCGCGCCCGGCGGCGGCCTGGCGGGGGTCCGCCTGGTGGGGATCCGACAGACGAGCGTCCGCTAGGCGTCGGCCCGCCGGGCGTCGGCCCGCCCGTCGCCCGCCCGCCCGTCGCCCACCGCCACCCACTCAGTGGGCGCTTCGCGCAAGGGGGCGTCCCGAGCGGGCGCTTCGCGCAGGGGGGCGTCCCGAGCGGGCGCCTCGCGTAGGGAGGCTCTCCGCGCGGGCGAACGTCTCGCGAGGGCGCTCTCGCACAACGGACCTTTCCGCATGGGCGTCGGGCGCGCACCAGAACGCGACCGCGAATCCCCTGAGACCTTTTTGGACACGTGCATGAGTACTGACATCCTGCGGTTCGCCACGGCCGGCTCCGTCGACGACGGCAAGAGCACCCTGATCGGCCGACTGCTCTACGACTCCAAGTCCATCTTCGAAGACCAGCTCGACGCGGTGGAGCGCACCAGCCGCGGCCGCGGTGAGGAACAGACCAACCTCGCGCTGCTCACCGACGGCCTGCGGGCCGAGCGCGAGCAGGGCATCACCATCGACGTGGCCTACCGCTACTTCGCGACACCGCGTCGGACGTTCATCATCGCCGACACCCCCGGGCACATCCAGTACACCCGCAACATGGTCACCGGCGCCTCCACGTCGGACCTGGCGGTCATCCTGGTCGACGCCCGCAAGGGACTCCAGGAGCAGAGCCGCAGACACGCGTTCCTCGCCACGCTGCTGCAGGTCCCGCACCTGGTGCTCGCGGTCAACAAGATGGACCTCGTCGACTACTCGCAGGAGCGGTTCGAGGAGATCAAGGAGGAGTTCTCGGCGTTCGCCACCAAACTGGACGTCGCCGACCTTACCTTCATCCCCCTCTCGGCGCTCAACGGCGACAACGTGGTGGACCGCTCGCCCAACATGCCGTGGTACGACGGTCCCTCGCTGCTGCACCACCTGGAGAACGTGCACATCGCCTCCGACCGGAACCTCATCGATGTGCGGTTCCCGGTGCAGTACGTCGTCCGCCCGCACCGGGCCGACGACGCCGAGCTGCACGACTACCGCGGGTACGCGGGCCAGGTGGCCGGGGGCGTGCTCAAGCCGGGCGACGAGGTCATGCACCTTCCCTCAGGGCTGACCAGCCGCATCTCCCGGATCGTCACCGCCGACGGGGACGTGCCCGAGGCGTACCCCCCCATGTCGGTCACGCTCCTGCTTGAGGACGACATCGACATCTCGCGCGGCGACATGATCTGCCGCCCGAACAACCAGCCGTGCGTGTCCCAGGACATCGACGCGATGGTGTGCTGGATGTCGGAGTCCCGGAAGCTGACCCCGCGCTCCAAACTGATCCTCAAGCACACCACACGCACGGTAAAGGTCATGGTCCGCGACCTGCTCTACCGGCTGGACATCAACTCGCTCCACCGCGACGAGGACGCCGACGGCCTCAGCCTCAACGAGATCGGTCGTTTGAGCATGCGGTCCACACAGCCGCTGTTCGCCGACGAGTACAAGCGCAACCGCATGACCGGCGGCTTCATCTTGATCGACGAGACCACGAATGCAACGGTCGGGGCGGGGATGATCGTCGCCGCCGACTGACGACAGATGTTCGTGTTCAATCATTGACGAAAAGGGAAAATTTAGTCGTTTAGTGAGCGAGTAGCTACGCGAAGTAATAGTGTGGGCGATTGTGAAGCGATTTCGCCTGCTCTACGTCGGTGGCATCGGTCGATCCGGGTCCACGCTTATTGAGCGCCTTCTGGGGGAGCTGCCCGAAGTGTGCTCAGTGGGCGAGGTCGTGCACATGTGGCGGCGCAGTCTGGTGGACGACGAGAAGTGCGGCTGCGGCCGCCCCTTCGGGGCGTGCGACTTCTGGCGTGCGGTGGGCGTCGAGGCCTTCGGCGGCTGGGACCGGGTTGACGCACATGAGCTGCTCGCCCTGCAGCGCGGGGTGGACCGCACCCGCTACATCCCCTGGCTGATCTGCGGGCGCGCCCCGGCCGAGCTCGCTGCGCGTGTGGAGCGCTACACCGACTTCTACGACCGCCTGTACACGGCGGTCGCCAAGGTCAGTGGCTGCTCCGTGATCGTCGACTCCAGTAAGCACGCGTCGCTCGCGGTGTGCCTGCGCCACCGCTACGGGGACCGGCTGCGCCTCCTGCACGTCGTACGCGACCCGCGCGCCGTCGCCTATTCGTGGGGCAAGCGCATGGTGCGTCCCGACGCCACCCCGACCAGCCCAGAGCAGGAGATGGCGCGCTATTCGCCCAGCCGCGCCGCGGTGCAGTGGATGGCCCAGAACACCGTGCTCGCCGAGCTGGCCCGGCGCGGGACGCCGACAATGCGGGTGCGCTACGAGGACTTCGTCGCCGACCCCCTGCGCGAGTTCCGCGCGATCGCCGAGTTCGCCGGCGGCAGCGGCACGACGCCGATCGGCCCCGACGGCGCCGCGCTCCTCTCCCCCGGACACACGGTTTCGGGCAACCCCCTGCGCTTCTGCACGGGCGCTGTGGAGGTGCGGCCCGACGTGTCCTGGCGCGGTGAGCTCCGGCCGCGCAACCGGATCATGGTGTCGGCGCTGACCTTCCCCACGCGGCGACGCTTCGGCTACTGAGCGGGTGGTCCGGCCCTCCCCACGCCCCGAAATCGGCGCGGTTCCGCCATGCTCGCAGCTCACCGGAGCCGATCTGGTCAATCGCCACCCGTGGCAAGGTCATGCGTGTGCAACGCCGGCCTAAGGTGCCACGCCCGGATCTCATTACCTTGCGTGATTACGTTCGCTCGTCTGATAGCAAGTGATGCATGTGTGGAAAGTGCACTTCCGTGTCCGTGGGAGGGGCGACGGGTCAGGGGCAGCCGAACGACGGCGCGTGAGCGTCGAGCGCGGGGGGTGGTAGTCGTGTGTTCTCACCGCACACAACGCTTAGTGCGCGGGTGGAGGTGGAGGGCGAGCGGGAGCGGAGCGCTCGCTGTCCTCATCCTCCTCGCCGCGGCGTGCGGCAGCCACGACGCCCAGGTCGTGAGCGGCACGCTCGCCCCCGTCCCGGCGTCGCCGTCACCGAGCCTGTCGCCCATGCGGCACCCCAACGTCTCCGCCCCGCCCCATCCGCAGCATCCGTCCTCGCGCCCCGCCCACCCGTTCTCGACCCGGCCTCCGCTTTCCTCCTATCCGAACGGCCCGGTCCCCCCGTCGCCCGTCCCGAGACCGCCGTGGGCGCCCAGTTGCGAGGTAAGCCAAATTCTGGAGACGTCCTGCGGGGTGTGGTGGGGGGCCAGCCCGTGGGAGCGCGACATCCGGCCGCTGGAGGCCGTCACCGGGCGGCCGATGGACATCGTGTACACCTGGCACGGCATCGACCAGCGGGAGGTCCCCCGCGAGCAGGACATCCGCCTCATCGAGGAGGGCCGCTTCCTGCACGCCAACATCGAGGCCCGGCTTTTCGAGGAGGCGGGGCACCCGCCGGTGGAGTACTGGCAGATCATCGAGGGGGAGTTCGATGACGCGCTCCGTGCGCAGGCCCGCCGGATCGCGGAGTTGAACGCACCGTTCTTCCTCACCTTCGACCACGAGGCCGACGCGTCCAAGCGCTACGGCAAGCGGGGCAGCCCCCACGAGTTCGTGCTGGCCTGGCGGCACATCGTCGACCTGTACCGGGAAGCCGGCGCGGACAACGTGATCTATGTGTGGAACGTGACCGGCTGGCCGAAGAACCTTGAACGGCTGCCCGGACTGTGGCCGGGCAACGACTACGTGGACTGGATCAGCTGGGAGGCGTACAACATGACCGGCTGCGAGCTGCAACCGGACTGGGACCACGTGGTCAGCTTCGAGGAGGCGCTCGCCCCCGCGTATGAATGGGTGCAGAAGGAAGGTCCCAAACACGGGATCGACCCGGAGAAGCCGGTTATGATCGGGGAGATGGGCACCGTCCCGATCCCGGGCAACCCGCGGGCGACCTACGACTGGTACGCCGAGATCCCCGAGGTGCTGCCGAAGTACGAGCGCGTCCGCGCGGTCAAGCTGTGGGACGGGATCACCGCACCCACCTGCGACTTCCGCGTGCTGAGCGATCCGTACGCGGCCCGCGGCTTCGCCGTGGCGAGCGGGAGCGACTACGTCAACATCCCCGAGGCGGCACGCCAGGCGATCGAGGCCGCCTTCGACCTGCTCCTGGACACCCAGGAGAGCCTCGCGCTGCTGGAGCAGTGACGCTTCTGCGGCGCGCCCCCGCCAGACGCGCGAGCGGCCCGGCGGGCGGCGCGCCTCGGCCTACACTCCTTTGCCCCGGCGGTGCAGGGTGCGCAGCACCAGTCCGGCCGGGAGCCCGCCGATGACCGCGAGGGCGAGATAGGCGCGGGCCTCGGCCGGGTGAGCGCGCAGCGTGGTCAGCGCCCACTCCAAAGAGGCGCCGCGGCGCCCCGACGCCGCCTCGGCGAACGCGATCTGCCCGGCGACACGCGCGAAACCGCGCCGCACCAGCCGAAACTCCGGGTACTGGGCCAGCAGCCAGCGCAGAGCGGTGGAGATGGTCTGCCATCGGCCGCTGAAGTGCGAGTTCCGGTGCCACAGCACCCGCACGCCCTCCTCGGGGATGTTGCGGATGGGGGCGCGCCTGGCCAGCCGCAGCAGGAGCTCGTAGTCCTCCCCGTAGGAGCCGGGGATCGTCTCACTGACCGGGCCGCAGCCGCCGACCAGCGCCTCGCGCCGGATCAGGAAGGTCGAGGGGTGCAGCTCGGTCAGGCGGGACCGCAGCAGGTCGGCGAAGGTGACGGCGGTGCGGTCGAGGACGCGCCGCGCCTCGGTCCGGTCGTAGACGACCCGGATCCCGCAGCAGACCACCTCGGTCTCAGGCTCGGCCAGCAACACCGCAACCTGGGAGCGCAACTTCCCGGGAAGCCAGGTGTCATCGTCATCGCAGAAGGCGACGAGGTCGGTCCGCGCCGCGAGGATGCCGGTGTTGCGGGCACCGGCCAGCCCCGGGGAGGACGCGTTGGTGAGGACCCGTACGGGCCGGTCGCCGCCGGCGGTGGCCAGCGAGACGTCGGGATCGTCGTGGTCGTAGACCACGACGCTGATGACGCGGCCCGGGTAGTCCTGCGCGGCGATCGAGCGCAGAGTGCGGCGGAGCAGCTCGGGGCGGTCGCGGGTGGGAACCACGACCGTCACGTCCGGCCATCCGCTGTCCGCCGGTGCCGCCTCGGCCGAGGGGATCGGCGGCTGCTCGGGTGTGTCGGCGGTGAGCAGGTCGATGATCCGGCCCGCCTGCAGGGCGGTGGAGCTGGCGCCGTCCGTGCCCTCCGTGTCGATCCGGAAGTCCGCGGGCTGGTCGAGGGCCTTGTCGAGGGTGGCGGTGAGCTGCTGCTGGCTGCAGCAGGAGCGGACCAGCCGGGCGCGGTCCAGGCGCGCGATGAAGCGCAGTTGGTGGTCGTCGACGTGCTCGTCGAGTTCGGGGTCGCGGGCGACGGCGATGGGCAGCCGCCCGGCGCGCCGGGCCCCGGTGATCGTGGCCGGGCCGCCGTGCGTGACGATCGCGGTGGCCTCGCCCATCAGCGCGCCGAGCCGGGCCGGATCGATGAAGTCGATGCCCTCCGCCCTCGCGGGAGCGCGGGTGGCGCCGTGCTGCACCAGGACGCGGACGTCGGGGTGGTCCGCGGCATACGCGTCGAGCCAGTCGACCAGCCGATCGAACGGGTGGTGGTCGGTGCCGACGGTGGCCAGGATGAGCGGGCGGTGGTCGGTGGTGGTCTCGGGTTGTGTCACAGCAGTGGCCCCACGGTGATGGCGGTTGACGGCAGGAAGGTGCGCTGTTCGTCCCACTGGGCGAGGAAGAGCCGGGTGAAGGGACGGCACAGCCGGGTCGTCAGCGTGGGGCGGTCGATGCGGTCGTAGACCTCGATGTAGACGGTCGGGACGCGCAGCAGCCAGGCCAGGACGAAGAAGGGGAGGGCCACGCCCGCTCCCGTGCTGATGACCGTGGTCGGGCGGCGGCGGCCGAACGTGCGCACCGCCAGCACCGTGTTGCGCAGTAAATTGCCGATGTTCCGCGTGGTGGGGTGGTACGCCCAGGTGACGTCCTCACCTTCGAGCAGGGATACGGCATCGGGCGTACGGAACGTGACCCAGGCGCGCTCTCGATCCTCCCACCAGGGGCGCAGGGACCATAACTGGGCAAGGTGGCCCCCACTGGATGCGACGAAGAGGATCGGGGCGGTAGGCATGCGGCCATGATGGCACAACGCGGAGTAGTTTTATCGTCACTTGACGTCAGCGTTTCGAGATTCGCGGACGGGGGAAACCCACGCCTGCCAGAGGCGCGGCACCCCGCGTGGCCGGCTCCAGGACCCCGCGGAGCCGCCACAGCGTCGGGAAGTAGCCCGCGCATCCGACGCCCAGAGCGACCGTCAGCGAGATCCACCCCGTTCCCAGAGTGGCCGCGCAGGCCAGCGGGACACCACCGAACCACACCAGGCAAACGGCCACCGCGACGAGCCAGCGGCGGCTGAAGGGATGCAGCCCCAGCGCGACCGCGAGCTGGAACAGCGGAAGCACCTTGCGGACGGCGATCGCCGCCAGCCACCCCGCCGCCGCGCCCGCCGCCCCCAGGTGCGGGACCAGCACCAGGCAGAGCGTCACGTTGGCCGCCAGCGCGAGCAGGTTGTCGACGAGGTTCCAGGCGGTGCGCCCGGCCATCGTCAGCACCAGGTCGCCCATACCCAGGGCCGCCGCCGCCAGCTGTGCCGCGCAGATGACCACCAGGACGTCGGCCCCGGCGGTGTAGCCACCGCCGAACAGCCCCATCACCAGCGGGGCGTAGACGATCACCGGGAGGAAGAGCGGCCACGTCAGGCAGATCAGCCAGACGGTGGCCGACTGGTAGAGCGTGGCGGCGTCGCGCCGGTCGTCCACGGCGAGCAGCTCGGCCAGCCGCGGCTGGGCCGCCAGCTGGATGGCCTGCGTGGTGAACTGGCCTACCGCGATGAATCGCGTCGCCGCGGTGAAGACCGCCGCTTCCGCGGCGCCCTGCAGCGCCGCGACCAGCACGACGCCGAGCCGCTGATTGCCGAGCTGGGCGACGCTCGCCACCGACCGGGGCAGGGAGAAGCCCCAGAACTCCCGGGCGTTCACAGACGCCGTGGGGGAGGAGCCGAGCTCCGGTTCGCTGTCGGGGGCGTCGGGCCGCCCCTCGGCGTCCTCGGGCCGCGCGCGGGCCATGATCGCGTGCAACCAGACCCCGACCAGGGCCGCGGCGGGCAGATACGGCCCGGCCCACGCGATCGTCAGCAGTCCCGCCGATCCCGTCACCGCGACACCGCCGACGAGAGCCAGCTGGGCCAGCGGGCGTCCCACCCGGTCGACCAGAGCGGTCGCCCGCATGTCGTGGAAGGCCCTAGTCGCCGCCAGCAGGGCGTCGGTGAACACGGCGAACGGCAGGAACACTGCGAGGATCCGCACGTAGGGGAGGGCCTCAGGGGAGCCGATCAGCGCCGCCACAGCGCCCGCGAACGCGAACATGGCGGCCCCGGCCGCCACCGACACCACGACGACCGGGCCGAGCGCCATGCGCAGGACGCGTCCCACCTGCCCGGCCGCTCCCACGGCGCGCAGCCGCGCTACGAAGTACACGATGCCGTTGGACGTCCCCAGGTTGGCGATGGCCGCGACGATCAGGAACACCGATGTGGCGGCGAACAGGATTCCGGCCGTCCGCTGGTCGAAGCCGCGGGTGACGGCGATGACCAGCAGTGTGTTCAGGACGGCCCCGGCCACGGCTCCCACCAGGTTGACCGCCCCTCCCCGCGCCACCCGGCGCAGCAGCGGTGCGGTGGCCGCGCCGGTCGCTGCGCGGCTCACGCGCGCCACGAGGGGGTGCGGCCCCACCAGGCGGCGAGTCGCGCGTCGGGCTCGGTGAAATAGGAGACCAGTCGCTGGCGCAGGGCGTCGGGCATGTCGGCTCGGGGCCGGGCGTTGTGGCGGTCGAACCGGATGCCGTCGGCGTGCGGTATCCCCAGGAAGCGCTCGACCTCGGTGAACAGCGGCTCCGGCGTAGTGAAGAAGGACTCGCTGTCCATGACGAGCATGCGGTCGCGGCCCACGTGCTCCTCCAACCGCAGCAGCTGCTCGACGTAGCGTCCGCGCCCCAGGTAGGCGTGGTGCTGGTGGGAGTGGGAGTGGGAGTAGGCGTCGGGATCGGCGCGGAGCCGGGCCTCCTCACCGGCGAGACGCTCCTCCTCCAGCTCCAGGGCGCGCTCGAACGGCTCGGACTCGAACCCCCGCGCCCGCTCGTGGCTGTGCGCGGAGTAGGCGCGCTCTACCGGGTCGCGCAGTAGCACGATGACCCTGACGCCGGGCAGGTCGCGCGCGATGCGCTCGGCGGCCAGCGGGTGGAACAGGTAGTAGGGGCTGGACTCGCCGACCTCGACCCGTGGGCGGTCACCGCGCGCCCGCGTGGCCGCACGGGTCGGGAAGTGCCCCCGGTACCAGTCCTCGCCGCGATCGTAGGAGGTGTCGAAGTAGTGCACGCCCTTGCGCAGCACCGGCCCGACCACGTGCGGGTGCTGGATGAGCGCCTTGAACAGGGACGTGGTCCCGCAGCGCTGGGCGCCGACGATGAGGAAGGTGGGCAGCACCCGCGTCCTGCGGGTGGCCTGGCCGAACACGCCCCAGGTGGAGCGGACGGTTCGCTTCAGCGTGTCGGGCACGTGGCGTGTTGCGGATGAGATCGCAGCCAAGAAACCAATCCTTCACAGAAAGTAACTATTGGCGGGCGGGTGGCACCGCGGTCGGGGCGTGGAGCCACGGGCGCGGGGCGGGCGCGTCGCGCGGGTGCGTCCCCGTGGCGGGCTAGCCGACCCGACGCGCCTCCAACGCCTCCTGAACGGCGCGTTCCCCCAGTCCGGAGAGGACCGGGAGCAGCCAGTCGTCCACTGCGGCCAGCCGCCCGCCGGCTTCCAACTGCCGGTCGTGCAGGTAGCGGGTGGCCAAGTCGATGAGGTACAGGGCCATGACGGTGGAGACCGCCTCCGGGCGGAGCCCGGCACCGGTGATCAGGGGATCGCGGAGCAGCCGAGCGCCGCTGTCCACCCAGCGCTGCACGCCCTGGTGGGTGCCGGCCTGCACGCACTCGTTCAGCTCGTAGTGCAGCGCGTCGAAGCCCAGCGGGGCGTCGAACGCCAGCCGTTCCCAGTCCCACACGAACGCGCGGCGCGGGGTGCTGGCGACGTTCCACCGGGTCAGGTCGCCGTGCCAGGCACCGAACGGAAGCGTCACATCGGGCAGCTGGTCGAAGGCCTCGCGCAGCGCGTGGGCCTCGGGGCGGTCGCCGAGGGCGGCGATCCTGTTGGCCAGGGTCCGATGGTACGGGCTGGCGAACAGCCGGATCTCGCGGACCGTCTCCAGGTCGCAGATCTGCAGCACGCAGCGGAGGAGTTGGCGGCGCGTCGGCCGGTCGGTCTGGTCACCGACGGGGAGCGCCTCCTGCACCAGCAGCGGGTGGCCGTTCCACTCTCCGGCGTGGATGAGCCGGGGGACGGTGATGTCCCGCAGGCGGGCTTCGGCGAGCCGGCGCAGCGCGTCGGTCTCGGCCCGGACCAGCCGCGAGGTCAGGTCGTTGACCCCGATCTTGGCGTAGCCGATGGTGCGTCCGGCCGGGGTGAGCAGGAGGAGGACCGGCTTGCGGTTAGCGCGCGGTGGGCCGATGTGGATGGCGATGACGACGTCGCGGTCCAGCGCGGTGGCGAGGGCGTGCTCGATGGTGCGCCCCGATCCCACGTGCAGCCGGTCGCGCAGGAGCAGCGGGGCGAGCCCGCTGGAGAACGCCGTCGCGAGCAGGGCGGTGCGGACGCGTTCGCTGAAGGAGTGGCGCTGGGCGAAGGCGGAGATCCCGCGGGCCGCCGCGTAGCGGTTGGTGACCGGGAGGATGACCCTGGGGTTGTGCGCGGAGGGGACCGGGAGGTATTCGCGCACCTCGGCATCCCGGGGCGGAGGCACGGGGTCCCTGCGCGGCGGGGTGGTATCCGTCCCGCGTCCCAGGAGCCCGCCGCACGGCCACAGAACCTCGGCCAGGTCGGTCAGATAGGTGGTTTCGCCGTTCATGCCGTCTCACCCCCCACCGTCGCGGCAGGCGCGGCACCCGCGTCCGTGGCCCGCCGCCACAGCAGAGCGACGGCGATCATGCTGATAGCCAGGGGCGCCGCAAGCGCGACATAAAAGAACATGTACCAGAAAAGCAACAGAATCGTCAGTAGTGCACCCGATCCAATCAAAGAGTGGTCGCCTCGGTACCGCCACGCCGCACGCGCGAAGAACCCGAGAAACAGGGCGGTTCCGACCCATCCGGTGGTGATCAGCAGAAGCCAGAATTGGCCGTTGTTCCCGATGGTGTGGTTGCCGCAGGCCGGGCACTCGGGCGACGCGCCGATGGCGATGGACTGGGAGCTGCCGATCATGTCCCGGGTGGTGCCCCAGCCCAGGATCGGAGAGGCGTTAGCGGCCTCCCGAGCGGCCGCGCTCGTGGTCGCCCTGCCGGTGTTGCTGTGGGGATTGTTGGCCCGCTCACGCAGGGTGGAGCCCAGTGGCGACACCATGATCATCGCCGTTACCGCGGCGACCAGCAGCACGGACGTGGCCACCACCGTCGGTCGGCCACGGCGGGCCAGCTGGACCAGCGCGAACACCACCGACAGCACCAGCCCGGCCCACACGGCGCGGTTGAGCGAGGTCACGACCGGTGCCACCGCGACCGCGACGGCCGCCGCACCGATCCACCGCCGCGGCCCCGCCGCGTACCACACCCAGCCGATGATCAGCCAGGTCAGCAGCAGCGAGAGCATGTAGCCCCAGGTGTTGGTGAACTCCCACGGCGCCTTCGGGCGCGCGGACTCATACCCCAGGACGTCCATGATCTGCGCCGCCTCGGGATGCACGAGCGCCCGCACGTAGGAGTCGGAGGCGATCGAGGCGGGCAGCGCCATCTCCAGCGGCGAGGTGAACCCGAAGTGCGGCGCGAACATCCCGAGCAGCCCGCCGGCGACAGTGACCAGGCACAGCCACCCCAGCACGCGCGCCACCACGAGGTCGGGCAGCTCCCGCCGGGACAGGTTGCCGATGTAGAGCAGGAGCACCGTGAGGGCCAGGTAGTGGAGGACCCGGGCGAGTGCCCCGAGCAACCCTCCGCTGTCGGCCAGTGTGCCCGGCGGGGTCAACCCGATGAGCGCGAGCCCGGCGATCGCCCACAGCAGGAAGAGCCCCCAGAGCCCGAAACCGGGCGGCAGTCGCAGCCCCGGGCCCCGGTGGCGTCGGACCAGCTCGGCGGCCATGGGAACGGCGAAGATCCAGAAGGCGAACTGCCCGATTCCCAGCGCCCACCACAGCGGGTATCCGGCGATCAGCCAGATGAAGGGCCATCCGGTGGTCCACAGGCCCGGGGTCCACGCGCCCGGGGTCCGGGCGCCGTCCGCAGCGCGCGCCAACGGCGCGCCCCCGGCCGCCATCAGCGCCGCAGGGAGGGCGCCGCGGAGGACAGGTCGTCGTTGGAGGACGTGTCCTCTTGCGCGCCGTCCACCGGCGCGTCCGGCGTCGGGTCGGACGCGGCCGCCGCGCCCGCGGTGGCCGCGGTGCCGTCCGGCGCCTGCGTGGGCACGGCGACCAGGCCGGGGACGTCGGCGCCGATGGCCTCGAAGCGGTCGAGCGCCGCCCGGAGCTCGGGCCCGGGGGTCCGTCCGAGCTCCACCACGGGGAGCACCAGGTCGCAGACTCCGGCCATGGCCTGCGCGTCGGCCCGCTCCGACATCGGCGCGCAGGCCACGACGACGTACCGGCTGCCTCCGCGAACCGTCCGCAGCAGGTAGGCCATGGCCCCGCACTGCAGCAGCCCGGTGGCATCGGACTCGCCGAAGCGCAGGACCCGCAGGCCGGGGACGCCCGCGGGACGGCACGCCAGGTGGCCCGGGTCGGCCCCGCTGGTCAACACCTCAGCGAGCCCCGGGCCGGGCGGGATGCCGAGCAGTGCGCGGGCGGCACCGTCATCGGGGTCGGCGCAGATCAGCAGCACGTCGGTGTCGATGCGGGCGAGCGCGGCGGCGAGGTTGGTGGCGACGGTGATTCCGGATGGGCCGGAGGAGACGCCGGGGACCAGCACCACGCGTCCGCCCTCGCTCGACCGGGCGCCGAGGGTGTGGGCGAGGCCGTGGACGCGCTGTCCGGCGGGATCGCTGGCGGAGATCAGCCCCGTGGGGCTTCCGCCGACGCTGCCGGGCCCGTCCTCGGAGAAGTCGAGCAGGACCGGGGTCGATGTGCACTTCCGCAGCTCGCGCGTGCTGTGTAGGCGCGGGTCACGGCGCTCGCGTACGTAGGCCGCGGCCAGTCCGGCCATGAGGCCCAGCATCATCCCGCTGGCCAACCACATGAGGAAATCGGGGGATGCCGCGGACTCGGGTGTGGAGGCGGGGCTGAGTACCTCTCCGGGGGCCAAGGACGCCCGGAGCGCGTTGAGCGGGTTGATCTGGTTGTTCAGGTCGGTGATCTCGCGCTGCACCGACCGGATCTCGGCTTGGGCGCGGGAGCTGCCCTCCTCGTCGTCCGTGGCCTCCGTGAGCGTGTCCAGCTTCTCGGAGCGGTCCTCCACCTCGGCCCGCAGCGAGGCGAGGTGGCCGTCGATCCGGTCGATCACCTCGTCCCGGCGGTAGGTGAGGTAGGCGTCGGCGAACGCCACGGACCCGCTACGGGCCGCCCCCGGCGTACCGGCGGAGTAGGCGATGTTCAGAACGGTGCTGTTCGGCGGAACCGTGACGTCGACACGCTGCCGCAGTTGCGCGGGTTCCGCATCGGTCCCCAGCAGCTTGGCCGCCGCCCGGGCCACCCGCGCCGAGCGCACCACCTGCGCCTCGGTGTCGAGATTGACCTCCCCGTTGGTGCGCCCTGTTCGTTCACCGGTCAACGCGGCCAGCCCCGTCGGACGGACCTGGACCGATGTGGTCGCCGTATAGGTCTTCGGAGCGAGAGCGAGGGCGACGGCGGCCAGTACCAGCCCCACGAGGGCGGCCGCCACCACAACGTGCCACTGACGGCGCAGCATGGCCAGGTAATCGCTGAGCTCGGGTTCGGAGGTGGCGGTCTGCATGCGGGTACGAATCCTTTCAGCGGCTCCACGTTAGGTAAATAAATATGTACCAACAGTAGTCGCTCAAGGGTTGCCGAACAGTGACCTCGACCGGAGATTTCCGCGCCGACGTGAAGCTTTACGTTCGGAGTCCGCTCGGGGCGCACTACCTCGCGACGATCACGGCGTCTGTCCCGGTTCGTCCCCTTTTGTCGCGAGAGGCGCCGTGACCATCGCGGGGCAGACCCGGGTTCCGCACTCCGCCGCATCCGGCGGTGATCACGGCAACCGCTGGGAGACAACGGGCGAAATCCCTGAGAACTGCCGTGGTTACCTCGGGCGAGCGCGGATCACGGCGTGGCGGCCGACCCCTTCTGCTTGTTCGGCTCGAACAACGCCTCCACCAGCTCGGTGCACCACTGGAGCAGTTCCAGGTCGCGCAGTTGGCGGCCGCCGATGCCGCCCGCCTTGGGAACGGGGACCAAGAGGGTCTTGGCGGGTTCCTTGTAGATGGCCTTGGGATAGAGGCGGCGCAGGCGCAGCTGCTGGGACTCGCGCAGCTCCACCGGGCTGAACCGGATCTGGGTGCCCTGCAGGACGACGTCGGTCAGGCCCGCGCGCTTGGCGAGCACACGGAAGCGGGCCACGCTGAGGAGGTTGTCCACGGGCTGCGGCGGGGCGCCGAAGCGGTCGGTGAGTTCCTCGCGGGCCGCGGCGATGTCGTCGTTGCCGGTGACGCCCGCGATGCGCTTGTAGGCCTGCAGCCGGAGCCGCTCGCCCGGCACGTAGTCGTGTGGGATGTGCGCGTCGATGGGCAGCTCGACCTTGGTCTCCGCCTCGACCTCGGCCGCGCCTTCACCGCCCTTCAGTTCGCGGACGGCCTCGCCGACCATGCGCACGTACAGGTCGAACCCGACCCCGGCGATGCTGCCGGACTGCTCGGCGCCGAGGATGTTGCCCGCGCCGCGGATCTCCAGGTCCTTCATGGCCACGTACATGCCCGCACCGGTCTCGGTGTGCTGGGCGACCGTGGTCAACCGCTCGTGGGCGGTCTCGGTCAGCGGCTTCTCCGGCGGGTAGAGGAAGTAGGCGTAGGCCCGCTCCCGGCCGCGGCCCACGCGTCCGCGCAGCTGGTGCAGCTGCGACAGCCCGTAGGTGTCGGCGCGGTCGACGATCAGCGTGTTCGCGTTGGGGACATCGAGCCCGGACTCCACGATTGTGGTGGAGACCAGCACGTCGAAGTTCTTCTCCCAGAAGTCGACCATGACCTTTTCGAGCTGCTGCTCGTTCATCTGCCCATGCGCGTAGGCCACCCGCGCCTCGGGCACGAGTCTGCTCAGGGTCGCGGCGAGCTTCTCGATCGACGCCACCCGGTTGTGCACGAAGAACACCTGGCCGTCGCGCATGAGCTCGCGGCGGATGGCGGCGGCGATCTGCTTCTCCTCGTAGGGGCCGACGAACGTCAGCACGGGGTGCCGCTCCTCCGGCGGAGTGAGGATGGTGGTCATCTCCCGGATGCCGGTGAGACCCATCTCCAGCGTCCGCGGGATCGGGGTCGCCGACATCGCGAGCACGTCGACCTGGGTGCGCAGCCGCTTCAGCGCCTCCTTGTGCTCCACACCGAAGCGCTGCTCCTCGTCGATGATGATCAGGCCCAGGTTCTTGAACTTCGTCTCGTTCGACAGCAGTCGGTGCGTGCCGATGACGACGTCGATCTCGCCGGTGCGCAGCCCCTCGCGGGTCGCCTCGACCTCGCCGTCCGTCTGGAACCGCGACAGCGGCTTGACGTTGATCGGGAAGGACGCGTAGCGCTCGGTGAACGTCGACATGTGCTGCTGCACCAGCAGGGTGGTCGGCACGAGCACGGCCACCTGCTTGCCGTCCTGCACCGCCTTGAACGCCGCGCGAACCGCGACCTCGGTCTTGCCGTAACCCACGTCGCCGCAGATCAGCCGGTCCATCGGGACCGGCTTGGCCATGTCGCGCTTGACCTCTTCGATGGCGGCCAGCTGGTCAGGCGTCTCCACGTAGGGGAACGCGTCCTCCAGCTCCCGCTGCCACGGGGTGTCCGGGCCGAACGCGTGGCCGGGCGAGGCCTGCCGGGCGGAGTACAGCCGGATCAGGTCACCGGCGATCTCCCGGACGACCTTGCGCGCCCGGCTCTTCGTCTTCGACCAGTCGGCGCCGCCCATCTTGGACAGAGTCGGGGACTCCCCACCCACGTAGCGGGTGACCTCGTCGAGCTGGTCGGTGGGGACGAACAGCCGGTCGCCGGGCTGACCGCGCTTGGTCGCCGCGTACTCGATGACCAGGTACTCGCGGGTGGCGCCCTGAATGTTGCGGCTGACCATTTCGATATAACGGCCCACACCGTGCTGCTCGTGCACCACGTAATCGCCCGGCTTGAGCTGGAGCGGGTCGACCGTGCCGCGGCGGCGGCTGGGCATCCGCCGCATGTCGCGGGTCGAGGACTTCTGCCCCACGAGGTCGGTCTCGGTCAGCACGACCAGGCGCACGGACTTCCACACGAAGCCGTGCTCGATCAACCCGGTGGTGACCGTCGCGATCGCGGGGTCGGGCGCCGACTCCACGGCCGGGGTGAGGCGCGCGCCGAGGCCGGCGTCCTTCAACATGTCGACCAGACGCTCGGCCGGGCCGTGGCCCGGCGTGAGGAGCACAACGCGCCACTCGTCGTGCAGCCATGACTTCACGTCGGCCAGCGCCCGCTCGGTGTCGCCGCGGTAGGCGTCGGCCGCGGCGGCCCCGAGTGTCACGGACTGCTCGGCGCCCTCCTCCTCGGCGACCTCACCGGAACTGAAGGGGCTCAGCGTCCACCAGGGGAGTCCGCGCGCGTCGGCGTCGGAGCGCAGCTCGGCGATGGACTTGTAGGCGGAGGCGCCAAGGTCGATGGGGGCCTCGCCGCCGGAGGCGGCGTTGATCCACGAGGCGTCCAGGAACTCCTTGCTGGTCGCCTCCAGCTCGATGGACCGGGTGCGGATGCGCTCGGGGTCGCAGCCGATGATGTGGGTGCCCTCCGGCAGGTAGGCGAAGAGCGGTTCCATCCGGTCGGCGAGCACCGGCGCGAACGCCTCCATGCCCTCGACCGAGATGCCGTCGGCCAGCTTGCCCAGCACATCGGCGAGCGACGGGTGCTCCTCGGCGAGCGTTCGGGCGCGCTCCCGCACCTGGGGGGTCAGCAGCAGCTCGCGGCAGGGCGGGGCGAACAGCCCGGCCGCGGACGCATCGTCCGCGCCGCTCTTGGTCTGCCCTCCGTCGATCGAGCGCTGGTCGGCCACCTGGAAGTAGCGGATCTCCTCGACCTCGTCGCCCCAGAACTCCAGCCGCAGCGGGTGCTCCTCGGTGGGCGGGAACACGTCGAGGATGCCGCCGCGGACGGCGATGTCGCCGCGCTTCTCCACCAGGTCGACGCGGGCGTACCCGGCGTTGACGAGCCGGCCGACGACGTCCTCCAGGGCGACGGTGTCACCCGGGCGGATGCGCACCGGCGTGAGGTCGCCGAGCCCCGCCACCAGCGGTTGCAGGACACTGCGGACGGGCGCGACGACGACGCGCAGGGGAGCGGTCAGCGGGTCGGCGGGGTCGGGGTGGGCCAGGCGGCGCAGCACGGCGAGCCGCTGGCCGACCGTGTCGGAGCGCGGCGACAGCCGCTCGTGCGGCAGCGTCTCCCAGGCCGGGAAGAGCGCGACTGAGTTCTCCGGCAGCAGCGACCCCAGGGCGTCGGCCAGGTCCGCGGCCTCGCGCTCGGTGGCGGTGATGGCGAGGATCGGACGGTCGGCGCCGACCGGCGCGTCGGCCGCCAGAGCGGCTACTAGGAACGGGCGCAGGGCCCCGGGCGCGACGAGGTCGAGACGGGGGTCGTGACCGCTGCGCGCGGTCGCGATCGAAGCTTTGAGCGCCGGGTCGTCGGCGACGACGGCGAGAAGTCCAGAGAGGCTCATATCACCAAAAGGGGTGTGTGACAGTGGGACCGATCAGTGCGGTGGATCGCAGCACGCACGGCTGCGCTCCCCGTTCGCTCACGAGACAGGGTTCCCCGGTGCCAAGAGTACGCGTCGCGCCCCACCCGTGGCGCCCGGAAGGTACCGGAGTGGATCGATCTGTCGGGCCGGTGCACGCGGGGCCGGACTCGTGTGGAAGAACATCGGAAACCACCTTGAGTAACGCTTCAGGACACCGGGGTGTTCCCCGGGGGCGTGCCGGTGGCGCGGCCGGAGTGAGGGTGAATCGGGGTGGTGGGGGGCGTTCCCCCGGGGGCGTGCCGGTGGCGCGCCGAGCCCCGCGGCATACGCTGGACCTCGACAGGACCGAGAAACAGGACAGTGAGATGACAGCCGGACGAGCGGAGGTCGGGTTGGACGCCAACCAGCAGGGGCAGGGTCGACAGGACACGGCGCCGGTGTTCACGCCGGACCCGGCCACGCTGGCCCATCTGGAGCTGATCCTCAACGGCGGTTATCCCCTGCCCGGCTTCATGACCTCGGAGGAAGCCGCGTCCACGATCAAGCACGGGCGACTGCCCGGCGGGACACCCTGGCCGGTTCCGGTCACCCTCCCCGTGCCCGACACCCTCGCCGACGCCGACCAGCTGGTCCTCGCCGACCCCGAGGGTGCCCCGCTGGCCGAACTCCGGGTCAGTGAGCGATGGTGGTGTGACGATGGCGACCGCGACGACGGCCACGGCCACCGGCTGGCCGGAGAGGTCCGCTTCTCCCGGCCGCCGATGTACGGGGTCTTGCGCCACCTGCGGATGGCCCCGGCCGAGATCCGCGGACAGCGCGAGATCGGGGGGTTCGCCGATCGCCCGTTGCTGGCCGTGCTGGCCGGCCGCCCTCTGCACCACCGCTCCCTGCACCAGATCCGCGCCGCCGCCGAGGAGGTCGCCGAGGACGGCCGCGCCGAGGTCCTGGTGATCATCAACACTCCGTTGGACGACGAGGGGCTGACCCCGGCGATCATCGCCGCCGAGCCGTTGCTGCCACCGCGCACCCGGTTCGTGGTGGCCACCCTGCCCACGCCCGCCTGCGGCGACGTCCACCCGTCACCCGCCGCCCCGAGCGGACGCGCTCCGGGCGGCACTGCCCCGAGGTTGCCCACCGGTCGCTATGACCTCCTCGCCGCGCACGTGGCCCGCGCTTATGGCGCCACCCACCTGCTCATCGACCGCGCTCCGAGGACTCCGGCGCCCTCGGATGAGGATCTGGAGCCCGCGCCGATCCCGATCCTCCCGGCCGCGGAGTGGTGCTACGACACGCGTGATGAGCTGTGGCGCCAAGCCGATCAGGTGACGGCCGACCGCGCCGAAATCGAGCCCAGCGACGCCGAGGTCGAGGAGATGCTCGCGCGCGGGCGGGAGCTGCCCGCCTGGTTCACGCCGGCCCGGGTCGCCGCCGAGCTCCACCGGCTCCGTCCGGCGCGGACCCGGCGCGGCCTCACCGTGTTCTTCACCGGCCTGTCGGGGTCGGGCAAGTCCACGGTCGCGCGCGGTGTGGCCGAGGGGGTGCGCCGCGCGGGGCGCACCGTGACCCTGCTCGACGGCGATGTCGTCCGGCGGATGCTCTCGGCCGGGCTCACCTTCTCCCGCGAGGACCGCGACCTCAACATCCGCCGCATCGGCTACGTCGCCGCCGAGATCACCCGGCACGGCGGTGTGGCGATCTGCGCTCCCATCGCCCCGTACGCCGCGACGCGCGCCCAGGTGCGCGCGATGGTGGAGGAGACCGGCGACTTCTTCCTCGTGCACGTCGCCACCCCGCTGGAGGTGTGCGAGGCGCGCGACCGCAAGGGGCTGTACGCGAAGGCGCGCGCCGGGGAGATCCCGGAGTTCACCGGCGTGTCCGACCCCTACGAGGAACCGGCCGACGCCGACCTGGTGCTGGACACCCAGCACACCACCGAGGGGGAGTCCGTCGCCGAGGTGCTCGCGGCACTCCGCGCCGGCGGCTGGCTCCCGGACCACAACTGACCGCGGGGGAATGGGGAAATAGCATCGATCGCATGAGCGACGCGTCCACCACAGACAACGCGGACAACAGCCCCGCGGCTCCCGCCACCGGCCACCGTCTCCTGGCCCTCGTCGAGGTCATGGACACGCTGCGCCGCGAGTGCCCGTGGGACTCCCGGCAGACCCACGAGTCGCTGGCCAAGTATCTTCTCCAGGAGGCCTACGAGACGCTGGAGACGATCGAGGAGGGCGACTACGGCACGCTCCGCGAGGAGCTCGGGGACGTGCTGCTGCAGGTGCTCTTCCACGCGCGGATCGCCCAGGAGCGCGGCGCGGACGGGTGGACGATCGACGATGTCGCCGACGCCATCATCGACAAGCTCACCCGGCGCCACCCGCACGTCTTCGGTGGAACCGAGGTCGAAGGCGTGGACGACGTCCGCGCCAACTGGGAGACGATCAAGGCCGCGGAGCGCGCCCGCAAGGGCGACGCCGAGGCCTCCATCCTGGAGGGCGTCCCCTTCGGCCAGCCGGCCGCGCTGCTCGCCTATGAGCTGCAGAAGCGGGCGGTGCGCAACGGGCTGCCCGAGGATCTCATTACCGACGACGGGGACGCGGGCGGCGGACTGTTCGCCGGGGTCGACGCGGAGCGGCGGCGCGGTGCCGACCCGGAGATCGACCTGCGCGCCGCGGCCCGCCGGTTCGATCAGCGCCTCCGCGCGGCGGAGGCCAAGGCGCGGGCCGACGGCCACGACCCCCGCGCGCTCACCCCTGCGCAGTGGCGCGCTTACTGGGGTTCGGAGCAGCCGAGGACGTGACGTTCGCGCCGTCCGCGCTTTTGGCTTCACTGTCCTTCCCGCGCGTGCCGTCTCCCTCCTGGTCGGACCGTGCCGCGTGCCCGGGCAGCTGGATGACCTCCGTGGCGTCCTCCAGCTGAGCGTCGACCTGTTCCGGTGGCGCGGGACGCCGTGCGCTGTCGCTCAGGCGCAGCCACAGCCCCATCATGAGCCAGCTCGACACCAGGGATGACCCTCCCGCTGCGAGGAAAGGCGTGGTCATCCCGGTGAGCGGGATGATCTGGGTGACCCCGCCCAGCACCACGAACACCTGGAAGGCGAGCAGGAACGCGAAGCCGGTGGCCATCAGTTTCACGAAGATCTCGCGGGAGGCCAGCGCGATCCTGAAGCCGCGCTCGGCGAGGAGCAGCAGCAGGACCACCACGGCCATCAGCCCGGTAAGCCCGAGCTTCTCGCCAATGGAGACGAGGATGAAGTCGCTGTCCGCGGCGAAGATCCCCGCCGCCCGGCCGCCGGAGAAGCCGGTGCCGAACAGCCCGCCGTCGGCCAGCGCGAACAGGGCCTGCACGAGCTGGTAACTGCCGCCGTCGGCGCCGTAGACCTGCGGGTCGAAGGGGTCCAGCCAGATGACCACGCGCTGGCGCACGTGGACGAACATCGCCCAGGCGACCGTCGCCCCGGCCGAGAACATCAGCAGGCCGATGCCGACCCAGGACTTGCGTCCGGTCGCCGTGTAGAGGATGGCCAAAAAGACGCTGAACAGGAGCAGTGAGGCACCGAGGTCCTTGGTGCCCACCAGCAGCAGGATGGCGAACCCCCAGGCGACCGTCATCGGGCCCAGGTCGCGCATGCGGGGGAGGCTGAAGACCTTCACCCCGCGCACGCGCAGCTGGCGGGCGGCCGTCGACAGCACGTCGCGCTTCATGCCCAGATAGGCGGCGAGGAAGACGACCAGCAGGAGCTTGGCGAACTCGGAGGGCTGGACGGTGAACCCGCGCACCCCGATCCACCGGTGGGCGCCGTAGGCGTCGATGCCGATCACCGGCATCATCGGCAGTGCGAGCAGCACCAGCCCGGCGACCGCCATGAGGTACGGATAGCGCTGCAGCCGGCGCGGCTCCCGGACCATGAGGAGCACCACCAGGCACCCCGCCATCCCGAGTACGGACCACATCAGCTGCTTGCCCGCCTCGGACTGGGTGGGGCCGCCGACGCGGTGCAGCCCCCAGATGACACTCAGCCCGAGACCGTTGAGCGCGGCGGCCAGCGGCAGGATCAGCGGGTCGGCCCAGGGGGTCAGGCGCCGCAGCGCGATGTGCAGCGCCAGCACCGCCCCGCCGAAGCCGCCGACGAACAGAGCCAGGTCATCGGGGACGCGTCCATCGATTTCCAGACCGGCCAGGCACAGCCCGACCGCCAGGATCACGACCGCGAGGAGTAGCAGCGCCAGCTCGACATTGCGCCGCCGTCGCGGCTGTATCGCCTCATCGATGGGTTCGGGTGTCACGATTCCGCCTCGCCTCACCGTCCACGGTCCGTGTCCCGGCCGACCACGGACGGGAGCGCTGTCGTGCGAGGGGACTTTGACTGGGTACCGAACGTCGACCGAAGTGAACTAACAAAGCACTATAAGTGGCCGTCCACGGTGTTCCCGACAGCGAAGCCGGGAAACCCGCGTCACCCGACCGGAGCGGTCCCGGCCCCGCGCCGTCGGTCTGGGGAATCGCTGGCACGGCTCATCGAGAACGGGCACTTTAGTCATATGAGTACGCCGCGCGAGGAGCTCGCCCAGCTGGTTGAGGAGCTTCCGGAGAGTGAGGTGTCCACGGTGCTGGCGACGGTGCGTGCTCAGCTCGCTCTGGCGGGTTCGTGGCCTCCGGCGTGGTTCGGCCCAGCCGAGACCGGAGAGACCGACGTCTCGGGACGGGTCAACGAGATACTGGCCGAAGGGTTCGGCCAGTAGTTATGGCCTCTAAGGCGGACATCGCAGCCGTGATGGTCCGTGGTGCGCGCGAGCCGATAGTCGTCGACACCGGGCCGGTAGTCGCCGCCGCGCTCCCCCGAGACAAACACCATCATGCCTCCCGTGAGCTCTTCGAACGTTGCCATCACGAGGGCATTCCACTGACTCTTCCACCTACGGTGGTCGCCGAAGCCGGCTACCTGTTGGGGTCAAGGGAGGCCCCTCCATCGAAGCGGGTTTCCTCTCGTCCCTCGCCACAGGGCACTTCAGAGTCGCAGAGCTGACCCAAATCGACGTTCAGCGCATGGCCCAGCTTGTCACCCGTTACGGTGACCTTCCTCTCGGAACGACCGATGCTTCAGTAATCGCACTTGCCGAGCGACTCGGCACGGATCAGGCGGCAACTGTCGACCACCGGCACTTCACCGCCGCGCGCCCCGCGCACGTCGAGGCCTTCACGCTCCTTCCCTGAGCCGCCGGGGCGAGGAGTAGTCCGGCAGGTCGATGGCGTTGGCGGCCTTCTGGACGGGGTCCGCCCTGCGGGCGAGGCCCGGCATGCGGGAGGCGAGGCGGAGGCCCTCGTCGCGCAGCCAGATGCCGGTGCGGGTGGTCGGGGTGATGATGCCAAGCCCGCTGCTGGCGATCGCTTGGTTCTGTTCGGCGAACCCCCGCATCCGCGATTCGTAGCGGGCGAACGCCGTGGTGTGGTCCCCCGTGGCCGCCGCGAGTTCACCGGCCAGGGTGTAGGCGCCCACCAGGGCGAGGCTCGTGCCCTGACCCGACATCGGCGATGGACAGTGCGCGGCGTCCCCGACAAGCGTGACGCGTCCGTGCGACCAGCGGTCCATGTGGATCTGGCTGACCGTATCGAAGTAAAAGTCGTCGGCGTTCCACATCTCCCGCAGGATCCGGGGCGCCTCCCACCCTTCTCTGGCGAAGACCGCGGCGATGATCCGCTTCTGGGCCGCGGTGTCGCGATGGTCGAAGGGCACCTCGCGCCGCGTGGCGAACGCGACGATCGCCTTGGCCTCGGGGTTCGCCCCGGGGTCGGTCTCCTCACCCGGGAGTGGCGGCTCGATGCGGCCGGTGTGCGGGGCTGAGCTGTACACGGCGGTGAGCCGGTTCGGTGTGTTGAACAGCCGCACCTCTCGGTCGAGGCCGAGGTGGTTGGGGACGCTGAAGATCGAGATGTAGCGGCCGAGGTAGCGCCGGAACCGCTCCTCCGGTCCGAAGGCGAGGCGCCGCACATTGGAGTGCAGCCCGTCGGCGCCGACGACGAGTCCGAACGTGCGCGGAGCGCCGTTCTCGAAGCTGACCCGCACACCTTCGGCGGTCTCCGTCATTTCGGTGATCGAGTCGCCGAACACGTACTCAACGTCGTCTCGCGTCGCCTGATAGAGGAGTTGGCTCAGGTGACCGCGCATCAGCTCGACGTCCGGAGTGGACTCGTCCTGGCCGAACAGCGCGAGGCTGACCTCGATACCGGGGCGGCCGTCGCGCTTGACAGTGGAGAACGTCCGCATCTGGGTGTACGCACGGCGGGCCGCGGGGAGCAGGCCCATCCGCTCCACGACGTCGACGGCGGTGCCGCGCACGTCGATGGCGTACCCGCCATGGCGCAGACGCGGTGCCCGTTCAAGGACGGTGGGGGTGAAACCGTGCGCGCGCAGCCAGTACGCCAGCGCGGGCCCGGCGATGCTCGCGCCGGAGATGAGGACGCTGCGGTCGGTGGTGGTCATGGGCACCGCCCCTTTTCGTGTGTGTCGCGGGATCGCCTGGTATGAGGGTAGACGGGAAACTTGCCGGTCGGCAAGTAAGTTACCGGTCGGCCGGACGGTTGCCCCGATAGAATTGGGCCGCGCGGCGGACGGCCGCGCACCTGTGACCAGGGAGGGGTGTCGGCGTGGCACGGAGGCAGACGGACACCAGGGCGGAGATCCGCGACGTCGCCCTGGAGCTTTTCGCCCAGCGGGGCTTCGAGAAGACCAGCCTCCGCGAGATCGCCGAGCGGCTCGACATCACCAAGGCGGCGCTCTACTACCACTTCCCGTCCAAGATGGACCTGCTGCGCGAGGTCGTGAACCCCCTGCTCACCGACGTCCCGGCGATGCTGGACGCGGCGGAGCAGGCGCCCGGCGCGGAGCCGCGCCGGATTTTGGAGGGCTACTTCGACGTCATCGCGCGCCACCGCGTCGTTTTCATGGCGATGCTCACCGACCTCGGATCCCTGGCACGGCTGGACGTCATGCCCGCCATCTTCGTCTGGCGTGACCGGCTCCAGGCGCTCCTCGTCGGCCCGAACCCCAGCCCGGCCGACGCCGCCCGCGTCACGGTCGCCGTCGGCGGAGTGCAGGACGCCGCGGTCATGGTGGGGGACGGCCCAGTGGACGAGATCCGCGCCGCCGCCATCGACGCCGCCTACCGGGCTTTGCAGTCCTGACGAGGGACGATCTCCTGTGACGGGCGGACTGGCGGTTCTCGCGGTGCGGACTAGACCACTATCCCGGAGCGGGTGAGGCGACGTGCCGTCCGGGTCGCTAGGCTCGTAGTCGGCTCGCGTCATGGCGTCGTCGCTGCGAGAGGCCGGTGTCGCTGAGGTGGGGCCCAGGCCCGACCGGGCGCGTGTGTGAGCCGGGAACAGTCGCTATCGAAGGAGTGCAACGTTGTCGTCGATCGAGGCAGTGCAGGCGCGGGAGATCCTGGATTCCCGCGGTAATCCGACGGTGGAGGTCGAGGTCCTGCTCGACGACGGGACGATCGCCCGAGCGGCGGTACCCAGCGGGGCGTCCACCGGGCAGTTCGAGGCGGTGGAACTGCGTGACGGCGGTGAGCGCTACGGCGGCAAGGGCGTCGAGAAGGCCGTGGTCGCCGTCAACGACGACATCGCCGAGGAGATCCTCGGGTTCGCCCCGGACGAGCAGCGGCTGATCGACCGCGCGCTCATCGACCTGGACGGCACCCCCGACAAGTCGAAGCTCGGCGCCAACGCCATCCTCGGCACCTCCCTCGCGGTGGCGCAGGCCGCCGCGGAGACCGCGGGCCTCCACTTCTTCCGGTACCTCGGCGGCCCGAACGCGCACGTGCTGCCGGTACCGATGATGAACATCCTCAACGGCGGCGCCCACGCCGACACCAACGTCGACATCCAGGAGTTCATGATCGCCCCGATCGGGGCGGCCAGCTTCCGGCAGGCGGTCCGCTGGGGCGCCGAGGTCTACCACGCGCTCAAGGCCGTGCTGAAGGCCCACGGCCTGGCCACCGGCGTCGGCGACGAGGGCGGGTTCGCCCCGAACCTGGAGAGCAACCGGGCCGCGCTCGACCTGATCATCGAGGCCATCCAGAAGGCCGGGTACACCCCGGGCCGCGACATCGCGCTCGCTCTCGACGTCGCCGCCAGCGAGTTCTACGCCGACGGCGCCTACAAGTTCGAGGGCACGACCCGCACCGCTGAGGAGATGGCCGCCTACTACGGCGAGCTTGTCGACGCCTACCCGCTCGTCTCGATCGAGGACCCGCTCAACGAGGAGGACTGGGAGGGCTGGCAGACGCTGACCGCCTCCCTCGGGGACAAGGTCCAGCTGGTCGGCGACGACCTGTTCGTCACCAACCCCGAGCGACTGCAGCGCGGCATCGACTCCAAGGCCGCCAACTCGCTGCTGGTCAAGGTCAACCAGATCGGCACCCTCACCGAGACCCTCGAAGCGGTCGCGCTGGCCCAGCGCAACGGCTACACCGCGATGATCTCGCACCGCTCCGGCGAGACCGAGGACACCACCATCGCCGACATCGCCGTCGCGACCAACGCCGGCCAGATCAAGACCGGTGCCCCCGCCCGCAGCGAGCGCGTCGCCAAGTACAACCAGCTGCTGCGCATCGAGGAGGAACTGGACGACGCCGCGATTTATGCGGGTGTGTCGGCCTTCCCGCGCTTCAGGCCGCAGGACTAGGCTGACACCTCATGCGCAAGGTGCCAGAGCAGCCGAAGGGGTCCCGTCCGGGGAAGGCGGGACCCCCGGCCTCTGGCGCCTCGGGTCGCAAGGGCGCGAAATCGTCGGGTAAGGATGCCCGGCCCGCGTCGACCGGTAAGCCGACCGGTAAGCCGACGGGGAAGAAGTCGGCGAAGGCGGCGGCTACGTCTCGGAGCGCGAAACCGGCAGCGCCGAAATCCGCGTCGTCGGCGAAGCTCCCGGCAAAGTCCGCACGGTCCGCTCGGGCAGGGCAGGGAACGGCCGCGGCCGCGTCGGGTCCGAAAGCCGCGAAACGCGCTGCCTCCGCCGCGAGCGGGTCGGGTGGACGGTCCTCTCCCGGCCGGACCAGGGCGGTACCTACCGCACCTACCGCGAAGGCGTCGGAGAAGGGCGCGACGCCGAAGACGGGTCGGGGGGCGGCCACAGGATCGGGCAAAGTGAGCACGGGGCCGGGCACGCCGGCGGCGAAGCCCGCCCGCACTCCCCGGAACATGGGCGCCGCCGCGGCCGGACGCATCCGCCCCGCCCTCACCAGCCGAGCGGCCATCCTGGGGCTGGTCATCTGCGTGATCGCGCTCAGCCTCGCCTATCCCCTGCGCGAGTACGTCACCCAGCGCGCCGAGATCGCCCGACTTCAGGAACAGCGCAACAGTGCCCAAGACAGCGTGAGCGAGTTGAAGAAGCGCAAGGAGCAGCTGCAGGACCCCGCCTACATTGAGCGCGAGGCCCGCACGCGGCTCCACTACCAGTACCCGGGCGAGCGCGCCTACGTCGTCATCCCCGCGGATCGTGGCGAGCAGACGGACGACGGCGACGCGGCGTCGTCCGAGCCCTGGTTCACCAAGCTCTGGAAGTCGGTCAAGGGCGCCGACGAGGCCGGGTCCACCGCTGACGAGGTCCCCGACGCCGACGTCCCACGGGATTGACCCCACCGCCTAGCGCCCCGCCGCACCCCCCGCGTTCCGCCGCGCGTTCCCGGCGGGCATGTCACCGGTGCCGTTGTCCCGCGGCTAACCTGAGTCCGAGATGACTTCCAGAGATCACGACGCGGCGGAGTCGCATGTCTCCGCTGATGACGTCGCCGCCATCGAACTTCAGCTGGGCCGTGTCCCGCGCGGGCTGCGCGGTGTCGCCCACCGCTGCCCCTGCGGCCTCCCCGACGTCGTGCGCACGGCGCCGCGGCTGGAGGGCGGCACGCCGTTTCCCACGCTTTACTACCTGACCTGCCCACGCGCCGCCTCGGCCATCGGGACGCTGGAGGCCGACGGCGTGATGCGGGAGATGCAGGCGCGCCTGGCCGACGACCCCGAGCTGCGGGCCGCCTACACCAAGGCGCACGAGTCCTACATCGCCGAGCGCGACGAGCAGGCGCGCCGCGATGGCGTGGAGCCGCTGCCCGAGGGGATGCAGAGCGCTGGAGGCATGCCGACCCGGGTCAAGTGCCTGCACGCCCTGGTCGGCCATGAGCTCGCCGAACCCGGCACGAACCCGTTCGGCCGGGAGGCCCTGGAGGCCCTCCCCGAGTGGTGGGCCAAGGGCCCGTGCGTGTGCGCGGAGGACAATGGAGACGACAGCGAGGACAGCGGGTGAGCTCTCCCACGGCTGACGCCGGCGGTTGGGGGGCCACACCGCTCGGGTGCTCGGCCAGTGGCCGAGCCGCCCGCGATCGAGACCGCCCGGGTTGGACCCAACCCGGTTGATATCAGAGGGCAGGGAGAGTGGCGCACGCGCGGTTCTCGCGGCGCGCTGCACCCGGCAGGCCGATCATGTGAACGGTTCTTCGCCATAGCGGCGGAACGCCGTCCCCTTTTCCCCGCTCTGCGGGGTTCGATTTTTCCCGGATCTTAACGGCCGGGGCATCCACGGAGGTCAGTCAGTGAGCACCAAAAGCGTCGCGGCCATCGACTGCGGGACCAACTCCATCCGCCTGTTGATCTCCAGCGTGATCTCGCTGGACGAGGACGAGGTGCAGCTTCTCGATGTCGAGCGCCGCATGGAGATCGTCCGCCTCGGCCAGGGGGTCGACAAGACCGGGGCGTTCGCGCCCGAGGCGCTGGAGCGCACCTTCTCCGCGCTGCGCGGCTACGCGGAGCTGATGCGGGAGCACGGCGTCGGGTTCGGCCCCGAGTCCGTGCGGATGGTGGCCACCAGCGCCACCCGGGACGCCGCCAACCGGCAGGAGTTCGTCGACGGCGTCCGCTCGATCATCGGCGTCGAGCCCGAGGTGATCTCCGGTGACGAGGAGGCGGAGCTCTCGTTCATCGGCGCCACGGCCGAGCTTGAGGGCGCCGACGACGGGTTCAAGCCCCCGTTCCTCGTCGTGGACATCGGCGGCGGCTCCACCGAGTTCGTTCTTGGCTACGCCGGTGACGAAGAGGCCGGTGTGGTGCGCGCCGCGCGGTCGGTGAACATCGGCTGTGTCCGCATGACCGAGCGGCATCTCACCCAGGATCCGCCCACAGCCGAGCAGATCGCTGCGGCGACGGCCGACATCGACGCGGCGCTGGACGAGGCTGCGGCGGCCGTGCCGCTCGACGAGGCGGCCACGGTCGTGTGCGTCGCGGGCACCGCCACCACCGTGGCGGGGATCGCCGAGGACCTGCCCGAGTACGACCCCGACCGTATCCACCACACGCAGGTGTCGGCGGAGCGCACCCACGCCATCGCCGAGGAGCTGCTGGCGATGCCGCATGACCGGCGCGCCGCCATCGGTGTCATGCACCCGGGGCGGGTGGACGTGATCGGGGCGGGCGCCCTGGTCCTGGACCGTGTGGTGTCGCGCACAGGCGCGGGCGGGTTTGTCGCCAGCGAGCACGACATCCTCGACGGGATCGCCTGGAGCCTCTGCCTTTCCGAGCTTCCGGAATAACATGTGCGGCCGCCCCGGTTATACGGGGCGGCCGACCCCCGGTTCCGGTGTTCCGCGTGAGGCGCGTCACCCGCGCGCGAGCCTGTGAAAGCATTCACAAGCCCTCTCACCTGGGAAAACGCCGCGTGAGTCGCGCGTAACGTGGTCTAAACCTTCGCGAAATGTCTCTTTCTTGACGGGATGAGCTTGTGAAAGAATGCACAAGCGTCAGCCCGGAGAAATAGGCGAGCTCCGGGGATCGCCGGACAGTACCGGTTCTCATGAGTCGGGTCCCGACGAGAACTGGCAGGTCAACGAAGACTTACCGATCTCCGCCGCCCCCCGCGCGGGCGGCGGAACGGGCATTCAAAGGGCGGATATGCGATGACCGAGAGCAGGAACTACCGGCTGGTGCACGGTGGTGGGGACGAGTCGGAGATCCCGCACATCCTCATCGTCGGCGGCGGGTACCTCGGGATGTACACCGCGAGGCGGTTGGAGAAGAAGCTGGGACCGGGCGAGGCCCGGATCACGGTGGTCGACCCGAACTCCTACATGACCTACCAGCCCTTCCTCCCGGAGACGGCGGCCGGCAACATCTCCCCGCGCAACGTCGTCGTCCCGCTGCGCAAGGTCTTCAAGCGGGTCCGCGTCCTCAACGGCCGCGTCATCCAGATCCAGCACGCCGACCGCAAGGTCGTCTTCGAGCCGCACCACGGCACACCCACCGAGATCGCCTACGACTACATCGTCATGGCGGCCGGTGCCGTCTCCCGCACCCTGCCCATCCCCGGCCTGGCCGAGTGGGGCATCGGTATCAAGACCGTTGAGGAAGCGGCCTACCTGCGCAACCACGTGCTGGAGCAGCTCGACATCGCCGACTCCACCGACGACCCCGAGGTGCGCCGCAAGGCCCTCAACTTCGTCTTCGTGGGCGGCGGGTTCGCCGGTGCCGAGGCCATCGCGGAGCTGGAGGACATGGCCCGCGACGCCACCCGGATCTACCCCTCGATCAGCGTCGACGACCTGCACTTCTACCTCATCGAGGCGGCCGACAAGATCCTCCCGGAGGTCGGCCCCGACGTCGGTACCAAGGCCATGAACCAGCTCAAGGCCCGCGGCATCGACGTGCGCCTGTCCACCTTCCTGGAGTCGGCGGTCGACCAGCGCATCAAGCTGAGCGACGGCACCGAGTTCGAGGCCGGGACGCTGGTGTGGACCGCGGGCGTCAAGCCCAGCCCGGTCGTCCAGGCCAGCGACCTGCCGCTCGGCCCGAAGGGCCACGTCGACACCAACGAGTACCTGATCGTCAACGGCGTGGACAACGCGTTCGCCGGCGGCGACAACGCGCAGGTCCCCGACGGCAACGGCGGCTTCTACCCGCCGAACGCGCAGAACGCCGTGCGCCAGGCCCCGGTCCTCGCCGACAACGTCATCGCGACGCTGCGCGGCAAGAAGCCCACCGCCTACGCGCACAAGAACCTCGGCGCGGTCGCCGGACTCGGTCTGCACAAGGGCGCCGCCCAGCTCTTCGGCAAGGTCAAGCTGACCGGCCGCCTGGCCTGGTACGCGCACCGCGCCTACCACCTCCTCGCGGTGCCGACCTTCAACCGCAAGATGCGGGTGCTGGCCGACTGGACGCTCGCGCTGCTCTTCCGCCGCGACTTCGCGGCGCTCCACGAGATGGACGACCCGCGCCAGGCGTTCGAGGAGGCCAGCCAGCCCCCAGTGGAGAAGGGCGCGCCGTTGCGCCGCGTCAGCTGACCCGGCGCCGGTCCGGCGTCCTCCGCCGGACCACGTGGCAGGCACCCATCCAACGACGGACGAATCGGCCGGCCCCGCACCCGCGGGACCGGCCGATTCGGTTATTCCGGGCGCGGGGGTGCACCTTTGGCCCCGTGGTGGCCGGTATGATGGTCGCGCCCTCGTAGCCCAATGGAAGAGGCAGGCCCCCTAAAAGGGTCACAAGTGTCGGTTCGAGTCCGACCGGGGGCACTCACGCGAGGACCGCCCGGACCACCCACCCCCGCAGCCCCCCTCGGGCGATGCCCATCCCTCCCGTGGGTGACCACGGGAACTCGGTCGGTTTCCGCTGGTCTTTCGACAGAATCCCTATGGCCGTCGCCGGAAGCGGCGGGGTGCGGGGTCCGGGTCTGCTGGGCGGCCTTGTCGGCGGTCGGCCCATCCGGTGTTCGGTGGTGAAAAGCAGCACCGACGGCAGCAGGGGGCTGGGGGCGCCGGTCGCCTGGCGGGTGCGGCAGGGCGGTCCTTTCGCTTCGGGTGAAGGACGTTCCGCGATACGGGAGCACTCCACCCCCGCAGCCCCCCTCGGGCGATGATCATGGGCATTGTCCCGGCGAATCGGACCTCAAGTTTCGGGTTTTTGGGGTGGAGGGGTGAGAGATTGCTTGCCCTGAGGTGAAACGACCCCCGCCCCCTGCAACGCAGGCGCAAAACAAGGGAAGCATCGGCAGTGCCAAAAAAGACCT
>NZ_BAAAPC010000021.1:0-109346 GCF_039530945.1 Nocardiopsis rhodophaea | reverse complement strand
GGGTCCCGGGCGCCCTGCGGGGAGCCCGAACAAGCGTCCCGCACCCCGCTACGGCGTCCCGAAGAAGAACAAAACGGGCACTACAAGCCGCCCTGGACACAAGCAAGCAGGTAAAACAACAAGCTAGGGCCGGTGCGGTTTTCTCGTGTCTGGCCTCACCCGGGCGTCGCCGCTGTGGTGCGGTCGAGCGAGAACCAGACGGTGCGTGACTCCTGGTCGCCGTAGGTACCCCAGGTCGTCGCAAGGGCCTCCACCCAGGCCAGACCCCGGCCGTCTTCGTCCCAGGCACGATTGCGCCTGACACGCGGGGCGGCGTAATGGGCGCCTTTCCCACTGACCACGACGTCGATCTCGCGGGCCAGAAGGCCCACGGTGACGGAGAACGGCCGGGGGTCGGTGAGGAGCCCGGTCTTGGGGCAGGCGGTGTTCCGGGTGTCGCCGTGGATGAGGGCGTTAGTCGCGAGTTCGCTGGTGAGCAGGGTCGCGGTTGAGCAGATGTCGGGGTCTTCGCGGGAGAGGACGCAGCCGACGCAGTCGCGGGCCGTGCGGACCTCGCCCAGGAACAGGCCGGGCAGGTAGAGGGTCGTGACGTCCGACTGACAGCCGTGTTGGGGGAACACGAAGGTCACCTCCGTGAATCAAGAGGTTTGACAAGTGCTGACATCAACACCGTCCGTAGTAGGACTCTAGGATCGCCAGCTGCGAAACGCAATATGCTTTTCGAAGAACTCGGCTGATATCTTTTCACCATGGCGAGTCCAACGGTTCGGCGATGGCAGATCGCGTACGAATTGCGCAATATGCGTGGGGATCGCACTCAGAAGGAGGTTGCGAAGGCTCTGGGAGTGGCACAGAGCAGCATCACTCGTTGGGAAGACCCTCGTGGCATGCTCCCCAGGGCACGTGATCTACGTCTGCTGCTGGAGTACTACGAGCTCAGCCCTCAGCGCATCGAAGAGATGCTGAACCTACGTCGAGACGCCGAGCAGCGAGGTTGGTGGCAGACGTACCGCCTCGACAAGCAATACGAGACCTTCATCGGTCTCGAAGCAGACTCGGCACGTATCCAGTCGTTCCAATCCCAGATCATCACGGGACTCCTGCAGACTGAGGGCTACGCTCGCGCTGTGCTCAGGGCGACGCGTCCCGAAGCCACGGCTGACGAGGTTGAGCAGCTGCTTCAAGTGCGCATGACGCGGCAAGATCGTTGGGCGACCAACAACAACGTGAAGTTGTGGGCGATCCTGGGGGAGGCCGCACTACGCCAGGTGGTCGGAAGTCGAGCGATCATGGTTGAACAGATTGAGCACCTGCACGAGCTCTCGCTTCATCCGCGAGTAACTCTGCAGGTCCTTCCCTTCGACTCAGCGGCCCATCCCGCGCTCGAAACCACGTCCTTCCAGGTCTTCCAGCTTGCCGATCTCCCCCTCTCGGCTGTCTTCCTGGATAGCCGCACAGGTAGCCTGTATCTGGAAGATCCCCACGAAATCGAAGATTACGAAGACCTTTTCAACAAGCTTCGCGCTGCTGCTCAGGACATCGAACCCACCCGCCAGATGCTGAGCAGTGTCGCGCGGGACCACCGCGAAAGAGCGGCCCAATGAGCACCAACCCCGATAGATGCCTCTACCCAGCCAGCCAGTGGCGTAAGTCCAGCTACAGCGGCCCCAACGGCTGTGTCGAGATCAATGACCTGTCGTACGGGACGGCTGTCCGTGACTCAATGAACCCCGGTCTCGGACACCTCAGCTTCACGAGCGGAGAGTGGTCTGCGTTCGTACAAGCAGTGAAAGATGACGAGGTAGGCAGGTAATCGACGGACACAGCGATGGGGCGGGAGATCTCCCGCCCCATTTTCATGACCGCCGCTAGAACTGCGGGGCCTCGGTGTAGGTGCCGAACTCCTCGCCCATGGTCCGGCAGATCTCGCCGAGCGTGGCCTCGGCTCGGGCCGCGTCCAGGATCACCGGGATGAGGTTGCCGCTGTTCGGGTCGCGGACGGCTGCGAGGAGCCGGTCCAGTGCGGCGTCGACGGCGGCCTTGTCGCGATGGGCTCGGCGCTCGGCGAGGACGCGCTTCTGTTCGCGCTCGATCTCGTGGCTGATGCGGAGGATCTCCAGCTCGCCGGAGACCGTCGAGGTGTGGCAGTTGACGCCGACGATGCGCTTCTCGTTCTTCTCCAGGGCCTGCTGGTACTGGAAGGCCGACTCGGCGATCTCGGAGCTGAACCAGCCCTTCTCGATCCCCGCTAGGATGCCCGAGGTCATCGGACCGATCGCGTGCTCAGCGCTGTCGCCGCCGCCCATGTGGAGGATGCGTTCGAAGATGCGCTCGGCCTCGGCCTCGATCTGGTCGGTCAGGGCTTCGACGTACCAGGAGCCGCCGAGCGGGTCGGCGACGTTGACGACGCCGGTCTCCTCCATGATGACCTGCTGCGTCCGCAGCGCGATCTCGGCCGACTGCTCGGTGGGCAGCGCCAGGGTCTCGTCCAGGGCGTTAGTGTGCAGCGAGTTCGTGCCGCCGAGGACGGCCGACAGGGCTTCGACGGCGGTCCGTACGACGTTGTTGTAGGGCTGCTGGGCGGTCAGCGACACCCCCGCCGTCTGGGTGTGGAAGCGCAGCCACTGGGCCTTCTCGCTCGTGGCCCCGTAGCGGTCGCGCATCCAGCGGGCCCAGATGCGGCGCGCCGCGCGGAACTTGGCGATCTCCTCGAAGAAGTCGATGTGCGCGTCGAAGAAGAAGGACAGCCCCGGGGCGAACGTGTTGATGTCGAGTCCGCGCGACAGGCCCAGCTCGACGTAGCCGAACCCGTCGGCCAGCGTGAACGCCAGCTCCTGCGCGGCCGTGGCCCCTGCCTCGCGGATGTGGTACCCGGACACCGACAGCGGCTTGAACGCGGGGATGTTGGCCGCGCAGTACTCCATCAAGTCGCCGATCAGCCGCAGATGCGGCTCGGGCGGGTACAGCCACTCCTTCTGGGCGATGTACTCCTTGAAGATGTCGGTCTGCAGCGTGCCGTTGAGCTTGCCGGTGTCGACCCCTTGGCGCTCGGCTGCCGCCAGGTACATGCAGAACGCGGGGATGGCCGGGCCGCTGATCGTCATCGACGTGGTGATGTCGCCCAGCGGGATGCCGTCGAACAGGATGTCCATGTCGGCGACGGAGTCGATGGCCACGCCGCAGTGGCCGACCTCGCCCAGCGCCTGGGGGTCGTCGGAGTCGTAGCCCATGAGCGTGGGCATGTCGAAGGCGACCGAGAGCCCTCCGCCGCCCGACTCCAGGATCATCTTGTAGCGCTCGTTGGTCTGCACGGCGTTGCCGAACCCGGCGAACTGCCGGATGGTCCAGGTCCGCCCGCGGTAGCCGGTCGCGTACAGGCCGCGGGTGAAGGGGAACTCGCCGGGCCACCCGATGCGGTCGAAGCCGGGGACATGGGCGTCGTCTGCCGGCCCGTAGACGGGGTCGACCTGCTGCCCGGAGAGCGTGGTGAAGTCGGCGTCCCGCACGCGGGACGCGTCGAACCGTGCCTGCCAGCGGGCACGCCCGTCGTCTGTGTGCTGAGCCATACTCCGATAGTAGGACTTCCTACTAAATTTCGATAGGCCCTATCCCCACGGCGCGAACCGTGTGAGCTGTGTGAGCTGTGCGGTTTCGGGGACGGCCGGACGTCAGGGCTCGCGAGAGGAGCGGGACGAGCGTTCGGCCTCGTCGGTGTCGTCGGGGAAGTCGCCGTAGTCGACGCGCAGGCGGCGGAGCATGCTGTGGATGTCCCACAGCTCGCTGTCCTCGTAGCAGTCCATGCCGAAGTCCATGGCCAGCAGGTCGCGCGTGGCGTCCTCGACGACCTCGCGGCCAGACTCGGTGATCTCGGCGAGCGTGCCGCGCCCGTCGCTCGGGTTGGGCTTGCGCCGGACCAGGCCCTGGCGCTCCAGACGGTCGATGGTGTTGGTGACGCTGGTGGGGTGCACCATCAGGCGCTCACCGATCTTGCCCAGCGGCAGCGCGCCGGTGGAGCTGAACGTCAGCAGCACCAGCGCCTCGTACCGCGCGAAGGTCAGCCCATAGGGCTTGAGCGCGCCGTCGAGCTGGCCGATGAGGATCTGTTGCACCCGCATGATCGAGGTGACCGCGACCATCGCGGGGGAGGCGCCCCAGTGGCGGCTCCAGTTGTCATGGGCGCGTTCGATCGGGTCGAAACGGAGATTCAGCGGGTTTCCCACGCTGCCACTGTAGCGAGCCGAGGATGATTAACACTCAACTTCCCCCTGGTCAAGGAGAGCTGACTGGCCAGCATTGGCCACCGTGCCTCCAAAAACCCCCGATCCAGTCCGCCACCTGGGTTTGCCCACCACCAGGAAGTGTTCGTGCTGTCACTCGGACCCCCGGGGCACCGAAAAGGGGCACGTGGGTCGTTGACCGTTCACAAAACTAATAGTTAAGTTTCCTAAAAATTGGTGCCCACAGCAGCACATCTCCCATCCCCCATAGGTCCTACACGCCAGGAGATGCAGCAACGTGAGAACCCCCCACCACCGAGGCTGGCTCGCCGCCGCGATCGTGGCCGTCCTCGTCGCACCGCTTGCCCTCATCGCGGCCCCCGCGTCCGCCGCCCCCTCCGGTGTCACCGTCATCTACACCGAGGGCTCGCGCTGGGACACCGGCTACAGCGCCCAGTTCACCATCGACAACCAGTCATCGACCGCTCTGGACGACTGGACCATCCGCTTCACGCTCCCCGCCGGCGCCAGCGTCGCCAGCCTGTGGAACGCCACGATGGAGCGCTCCGGCTCCGACTACACGCTCACCCCGCCCAGCTGGGGCGCGTCCGTCCCCGCCGGCGGCGCCTACCAGATCGGCTTCAACGGCTCCTTCTCCGGAGGCGAGACCGAACCGGTGAGCTGCACGCTGAACAACGCGCCGTGCTCCGGCGACCCCGGCGAGGAGGACACTGAGGCGCCCACCGCGCCCACCGACCTCAGCGTGCGCGACACCGCCGCCACCAGCATCACCCTCGGGTGGACCGCCTCCACCGACAACGTGGACGTGGCCGGGTACGAGATCCTCGACGCCGAAGGCACCGTCGTCCGCGCCGTCATCGGCGGCACCACCAGCGGCACGGTCGGCGGCCTGTCCCCCGACACCGCGTACACCTTCACGGTCCGCGCCTTCGACACCGCGGGCAACCGGTCGGACGCCAGTTCCGCCGTGACCGCCCGCACCGCTAAGGAGGACGACAACGGGCAGCCGCCGGACGGGCAGCGCCGGGTCGGCTACTTCACCCAGTGGGGGATCTACGCCCGCGGCTACCTGGTGAAGAACATCGACACCAGCAACACGGCCGAGAAAATGACCCACATCAACTACGCCTTCGCCAACATCAACGCCAACGGCCAGTGCTTCCAGGCCAACCAGGCCGGTGAGGGCGACGCCTGGGCCGACTACGGGCGCTCCTTCCGGGCCGACGAGAGCGTCGACGGCGTCGGCGACACCTGGGACCAGGACCTGCGCGGCAACTTCAACCAGCTGCGCGAGCTCAAGGAGAAGCACCCGCATCTGAAGGTCAACCTCTCCATCGGCGGCTGGACCTGGTCGAAGTACATCTCCGACGCCGCCGCCACGCCCGAGTCCCGCCAGCGCATGGTCTCCTCGTGCATCGACATGTTCCTGCGCGGCAACCTCCCCGCCTTCGACGGAGCCGGCGGCCCCGGATCCGCCTACGGCGTCTTCGACGGCATCGACCTCGACTGGGAGTGGCCGGGCTCCGAGGGGCACCCGGACAACATCGTCCGCCCCGAGGACAAGCAGAACTTCACCGCCCTGGTCAGCGAGTTCCGCACCCAGCTCGACGCCCTGGAGTCCGAGACCGGCCGCGAGTTCGAGCTGACGTCGTTCATGCCGGCCGACCCGGAGAAGGTCGACGCCGGATTCGAGGTCCCCAAGATCATGCCGAACTTCGACTTCGTCACCGTGCAGGGCTACGACTTCCACGGTGCCTGGGAGGACATCACCAACCACCACTCCAACCTCGTGCTGGTCGAGGGCGACCCTGGTCCGCGGTTCTTCAGCAGCGAGATCGCCATCGACACCTGGGTCGACCGCGGCGCCGACCCCGGCGACCTCGTGCTGGGCGTGCCTTTCTACAGCCGCGGCTGGACCGGCGTGGACCCCGGACCCAACGAGGACGGCCTGTTCCAACCGGCTACCGGCCCAGCCCCCGGGACCTACGAGGACGGGTACGAGGACTGGAAGACGGTCAAGCTCCTGCTCGACCAGGGGTACACGCTGTACCGGGACAACGATGCCGGAACCGCGTGGCTCTACAACGGCAGCACGTTGTGGACCTACGACGACGAGATCGCCATGCGGCAGAAGGCCACCTGGGCCAAGCAGCGCGGGCTCGGCGGCGCCATGATCTGGTCGCTCGACGGCGACGACGCCCAGGGATCCCTGATGTCGGCGCTCCACGGAGCGCTCGGCTCCTGACCCACCCCCCAGAGAGGATCCGGGGCCATCCCCTCCCGGCCCCGCAGGTCCTCCCCCGGTGGCGGCCCGGTGCGGCGGGCCGCCACCCGACGCCGTCCCGCCCGGAGTGCACCCGGGCGGGACGGCCCTATGCGCGACTTCCCCGCGATGATCATGGGGACTATCCCGACAAACCGGACACCATCGGGACCGTTCCCATGATCATCGCGGGGAAGGTGGGGCAAACCGGGCATGGGCCGCCCGCATGGTCCGTTCGGGAGCCGACGGGCGGCGCCCCGCCCCACAGCCGCCGCCGCTGCCCCGCCCGGCCGCATCCCCTGCGACGACCGGCGCCCCAGCCGCCTTCCGCCGTCGCTGCCGCTTTTCACCCAAGAACACCGGCAAGGAAGAACGCTGACAAGGCCGCCCAGCAGACCCGACCGAAGTGATCAGCGGTCGAGGGCGGATAGCAGGGTGTCGGCGGCGGTGTAGGGGTCGCCGTGGCCGGTGGCGACCGCGTCGGCGAGCTTGTCGAGCCCAGCGTGGCCGTGGATGTCGCCGAGCCGTTCGCGCAGCACGCTCATCACGATCGCCTCGATCTCCTCGCGGGCGCGCGCGATCCTGCGGCGGTTCAGCTCACCGCTGTCCGTCAGGTGGGCGTGGTGCTGGTCGAGCCGCTCCAGCAGCTCCTCGACGCCTTCCCCCTTGGCCGCCACGGTGCTGACAATCGGCGGCTTCCACTCCTCGGGTGCCCGCTCCACCTGGCCGACCATCTGGCGCAGCTCGCGCACGGTCACGCGGGCGCCCTCGCGGTCGGCCTTGTTCACCACGAAGATGTCGGCGATCTCCAGTACCCCGGCCTTGGCCGCCTGGACGCTGTCGCCCATCCCCGGCGCGCAGAGCACCACCGTGGTGTCGGCGTGCCGCGCGATGTCCACCTCGGCCTGGCCGACACCCACCGTCTCCACGAGGATGACGTCGAAGCCCGCCGCGTCCAGCACGCGCAGCGCGTGCGGCGTGGCCCAGGACAGGCCGCCCAGGTGCCCGCGGCTGGCCATGGAGCGGATGAAGACCCCGTTGTCGGTCGCGTGCTCCTGCATCCGGACACGGTCGCCGAGCAGCGCGCCGCCGGTGAACGGCGAGGAGGGGTCGACGGCCAGCACGGCGACGCTCTCGCCGCGCGCCCGCAGCGCCTTCACCAGCGCGTTGGTGGAGGTGGACTTGCCGACACCGGGCGATCCCGTCAGCCCCACGATGCGCGCGCGGCCGGTGTGCGGCGCGAGCCCCGCCATGATCTCCCGCAGCTGCGGGGCGGCGTTCTCCACCAGGGAGATCGCCCGCGCGACGGCGCGGCGGTCTTCCTGGATCATGCGGTCGACGAGTTCGGGGGCCTGCATGCGACTCCTCGGCGTTGAAGGGTCCGTGCCGGAACGTTGGCGATGCCAAAGATCCGATGACGCCGAGTATCGCAAGTGCGGCGAGAGCCCCGTCACACGAGGTCCCCGCCGCGTCGTGCGCCGGTGCCGTGGTCCAGTGGGAAGCCGGTCCGGTTAGAAGCCGGAGGTGCCGTCGATCTGCTCGCGGATGATGTCGGCGTGCCCGGCGTGGCGGGCGGTCTCCTCGATCATGTGCACGTAGATCCAGCGCAGCGAGAGTTCGCCGATCCTGGGTTCGACGAAGGACTGTTCCAGCGGCAGGTCGGCGGCGGCCGCGCGGGACTCGGCGCAGGCGCGCTCGTAGTCAGCGACCAGCGCGGGGAGGGTGTCGTCGTCGGTGAGGTCCCAGCTCGGGTCCTCCTCCGGCAACTCGAAGTCGATGCCGAGTTCGGCCTTGTCGCGGCCGAGCAGATGGTGCTGGAACCAGTTGCGCTCGACTATTGCCAGGTGCTTGAGCATCCCGGCGAGCGTCGTCTTGGACGGGACGAGGCGGCGGCGCGCGTCCGACTCGCTCACCCCGCTCGCCCGACCGATGACGGCGGCGCGCTGGTCGTCGAGGAACGCTTCGAGGGTCTCGCGCTCGTCCGCTCGACCTGCGGTCACAATGCGCTTTTCCGTGTCGGTCAGGGGGCGTGGAAAGGCGGACTCATCGATGCTGCTGTCGGTGTCGGTCATGCCCGGCAACCTACGGGCCCGGTACGACACCGGAAAGCGATTATTTCGGGCCCCGCCGAACGCCCGCTCTCCGATGCCGTACCCCGGCGCAGCGCGGGTCAGGCGCCGGGAACCTGGAACAGCAGCGCGTCGCCCTGGCCGCCGCCACCGCACAGGGCGGCCGCGCCCAGGCCGCCGCCGCGGCGGCGCAGCTCGTGGATAAGGGTCACCGCGATGCGGGCGCCGGAGGTGCCGATCGGGTGCCCCAGCGCGATGGCGCCGCCGTTGACGTTGACGATGTCCTCCGAGACGCCGAGGTCGCGCATGGACTGGACGGCCACGCTGGCGAAGGCCTCGTTGATCTCGATCAGGTCGAGGTCGTTCACCTGCTTGTCGGCCTTGCCCAGCGCGTGGTTGATGGCGTTGGACGGCTGGGACTGCAGCGAGTTGTCCGGGCCCGCGACGTTGCCGTGCGCGCCAACCTCGGCGAGGATCCCGCAGCCGAGCTCTTCGGCCTTGGCCCGGCTCATCACGACGACGGCGCTGGCGCCGTCGGAGATCTGCGAGGAGGACCCGGCGGTGATGGTGCCTTCGGCGTCGAAGGCGGGGCGCAGCCGCCCCAGGCTCTCGGCGGTGGTCTCCGGGCGCACGCCCTCGTCCTCGGCGAAGACGCGCGGCTCGCCCTTGCGCTGCGGGATGCTCACCGGCACGATCTCGTCGGCGAACCGGCCGTCCTTGGTGGCGGCGGCGGCGAGCTGGTGGGAGCGTGCGGCGAACGCGTCCTGCTCGGCGCGGCCGATGCCGAGGCGCGCGTTGTGCCGCTCGGTGGAGGCGCCCATCGACTCGTTGTCGAACGCGTCGGTGAGGCCGTCGTGCGCGGTGGCGTCGAGCATCTCGATCGAGCCGTACTTGTAGCCCTGCCGGGACTTGGGCAGCAGGTGCGGGGCGTTGGTCATGGACTCCATGCCGCCCGCGACGACGACGTCGAACTCGCCCGCGGCGATGAGCTGGTCGGCGAGGGCGATCGCGTCCAGGCCCGACAGGCACACCTTGTTGATGGTCAGCGAGGGGACGTTCATCGGGATACCGGCCTTCACCGCGGCCTGGCGCGACGGGATCTGCCCCGCGCCGGCCTGCAGGACCTGCCCCATGACCACGTAGCCCACCTGGTCGCCGCGGATCCCCGCCCGCTTCAGCGCCTCCTCGATGACGATGGCGCCGAGGTCGACGGCCTGGAAGCCGGTGAGTGACCCGAGCAGTCGCCCGATGGGTGTCCGGGCTCCACTGACGATGACGGATCCGGGCATTGGGTGCGCCTCCATGTGTGTTCTTGTGGCTGTTCGCCCGTTCGCTCACAACACCTGGTCTGTCACCATACATATACGCCCATCACCTACCTTCCGGGAGGTCCACGGCAGTGCCAGCGTTCACCCGTATCGACCACATCGGCATCGCCTGCCACGATCTGGAGGCCACCGCGCGGTTCTACCGGGACACCTTCGGCTTCGAGGTCACCCACACGGAGACCAACGAGGAGCAGGGGGTCCGCGAGGCGATGCTGCGGATCAACGGAACCGACGACGGCGGCGCGAGCTACCTGCAGCTGCTGGAGCCGATCCGTGAGGACTCGCCGGTGGCGAAGTTCCTCGCCAAGAGTGGGGAGGGCGTGCACCACATCGCGTTCGGCACCGCCGATGTCGCCGGTGACGCCGCGGCTGTCGGCGAGCGCGGAGTCCGGGTGCTGGGCGATCCCCGCACCGGCTCCATGGGCTCGCTGATCACCTTCCTGCACCCGAAGGACTGCGGCGGGGTGCTGACCGAACTGGTCCAGTCCGCCGCGAAACCGGACGGACACGCCTAGAAGTTTAAAAAAACAGTACGTGCACGCGAGATCACGTTAACGTGATGGAACCGTCACTTCACGTGTCGGGGCACGTCTCGGCCCGAGCAGGGCCGGAGACCTGGGCAGGAACCTACCGAAAGGCCCTTCCGAAAAGGCCTGAGCTTGATAAAGTCTGCTAGTCGCCGGACTCGGATCGTCGGCGGCATCTGTCCCCCCGTACGTATGCAGACTCGTCGAGGCGGGTCGAACGTTCGCGGCATGCGCCTTCATTGAGCAGACCTTTGGCATCAATGGAGTGAACATCCCAACGCGGAAGGACCTCGCGGAGTACCCTTCCCGGGGAAGTGCTACCGCCGATTCGAGGTGGGAGGAGCCGTCCTCCACGCCACCTCATGGCTCTCCACACGACAATCTCCGCATACGTAGCCGTCTCGTCACCCGTTCAGGATTCCGCCACATGTCGTCGCCAGATATTGAAGCCCAGCTCAGCAATTTCTTCGAGGAAGGCACTCAAACCACCGAGTTCGACGTGGTGCTGCGTGGTTACGACCGGCACCAGGTCATGGAGTTCATCGGCCAGAAGCAGAGCGAGCTTTCCCAGGCCCGCGAAGAGGCCGATCGCAACCGCAAGGAGCTCGCCGAGGCCAAGCGGCAGCTCCAGGAGCAGGAGCGTCCGACCTACTCGGGTCTGGGCGCCCGCATCGAACAGCTGCTCCGGCTTGCCGAAGAGCAGGCCACTGAGCTTGTTCAGGGTGCGCGCGCTGAGGCCAATGACATCAAGTCCGCGGCCAAAATCGAGGCCGCCGAAATGCGGGCCGCCGCCGAGAACGAAGCGACCGATCTGCGCACCACCGCCCAGCGCGAGGCGGAAGAGATGCGGACGAGCGCCGAGTCCGAAGCGGAGGAAATCCGCACGACCGCCCGTCGCGAAGCCGACGAGCTGACCTCGACCACCGAGCGCGAGGTGCAGAAGAAGCGCTCCGCGGTCGACCATGAGATCGCCGAGAAGCGCGCCACGTTCGAGGGTGAGATCGCCAAGCTGCGCACCACCACCGAGCGCGAGTGCGCGACGGCCCGCGCGTCCGCCAAGCGCGAGCGCGACGAGACGCTGCAGACCGCAAAGCGTCAGGCCGACGAAATGCGTGCCCAGGCCCAGCGCGCCGTCGAGGAGAGCGAGGCCAAGCGGGCGCAGGAAGAGGCCGAGTTCGAGATCCAGCTGGCCAGCCGCCGCGAAGAGGCGGAGCGCCAGGACGCCGAGCGTTTGGCTGCCGCCCAGGCCGCCACGCAGAAACTGGTCTCGGAGGCCGAGGAGCGGGCCGCCAGTGCCGAGCAGCGCGCCACCAAGGCGAGCTCGCAGGCCGAGCAGACCCGCCGCGACGCCGAGCAGCACGCCAAGCAGGTCGTCGCCAACGCGAAGAAGAACGCTGAGCAGATCGCGGCCGAAGCCAAGAGCAAGGCCGAGCACCTGGTCAGCGACGCGAAGGCCGAGGCCGACCGCATTATGACCGCCGCGCAGCAGGAGGTCGACGAACTCAGCCGCCAGCGCGACGGCATCCAGTCCCACATGGACCAGCTGCGTCAGCTGCTGGGCGGTGGCGGCGGCGTCCCCGCGCCCCCGGCCCAGGCTGCGGCACCGGCCGCCCAGGAACCCGCGGCCATCGAGAGCAACGACAGCAACAACAACAAGCAGCAGCAGTCCCAGCAGGCCGTCCCCGCCAAGTCCGGCAAGGGGAGCGACGACGAGGACTGGTGGCAGGAGTAGCGGCTCCGACGCCCCACCGTCCTGTGCCGCCGCGCACACGGCCGCGGGAGCGCCCGTGAGTCATCGTCCGTAGCCGCAAACGCGCGGACGCCGCCGCTGGAGGCCCGGTCCCTGGTCAGGGGCCGGGCCTCCGGTCGTTCCGTCGGCCGTGAGCCGATGCGGTGCCACGGTCGGCGAAGCGACCGGGGCACCGCTGCCGCGTCAGTGCGCCCCGGCCCCGGTGACGGCGCGCACCTCCATCTCGGCGAACCGGTCGTCGTCGCGCTCCTTGGACAGCAGCGTGCCGATGACGGCGCAGAGGAACCCGGCCGGGATGGACACCAGCCCGGGGTTCTCCAGGGGGAACCACGCGAAGTCGACCCCGGCGGGGAACAGCGACAGGCTCTCCCCCGTCTCGGGGTGAATCTTGCCCGAGACCACCGGTGAGAAGAACACCAGCCCGACGGCGGCGATGAGCCCGCCGTACATCCCGGCGACCGCCCCCGTCGTGTTGAAGCGCCTCCAGAAGAGGTTCAGCAGCAGCGACGGCAGGTTGGCGGAGGCCGCGATGGCGAACGCCAGAGCCACCAGGAACGCGACGTTCAGCCCCTGGGCGAAGATCGCGAGGATAATCGCGACCACGCCGATCGCCATGGCGGCGATCCGGGCCACGCGGACCTCTTCCCGCTCTGAGGACTGGCCCCTGCGGAGCACGCTCGCGTAGAAGTCGTGCGCGAGCGACGACGAGGAGGCCAGGGTCAGCCCCGCCACGGTGGACAGGATGGCGGCGAACGCCGCGGCCGCGATGAACGCGAGCAGCAGCGCGCCCGCCGCGCCGCCGCCCAGTTGCAGCCCCAGTTGTTGGGCGAGCTGCGGCGCCGCGGTGTTCCCGGCCGGGTTCTGCGCCGTGATGGCGTCCCGGCCCACGATGGCCGCCGCGCCGAAGCCCAGCACCAGGGTCATCAGGTAGAAGCCGCCGATCAGCACGATCGCCCAGTTCACCGAGGTACGGGCGGACCTGGCGTCGGGAACGGTGTAGAAGCGGATGAGGATGTGCGGCAGCCCGGCCGTCCCCAGCACCAGCGCGATACCGAGGCTGATGAGGTCGAGCTTGCTCCACAGCGTCGCCCACGCGTCGCCGTCCACCTCGACCCCGTAGCGCAGCCCGGGTTCGAGGAAGGCCTGCCCCTGGCCGCTGGACCGGGCGGCGTCGCCCATCAGGGCCCCGAAGTCGAACCCGTAGACGGCGAGGACCAGTACCGTCAGTAGGGCCGCGCCGCCCATGAGCACCGCCGCCTTGATGATCTGCACCCAGGTGGTGCCCTTCATCCCGCCGAGGGTGACGTACAGCGTCATCAGCAGGCCCACGATGACGATGCCGCCGATCTTGGCGGCGTCGGCGCTCAGGCCGAGGAAGGTTTCCCCCTCCTGGATCCCGAGCAGCAGGGCGATCAGCGCGCCCGCGCCGACCATCTGGGCGAGCAGGTAGAAGACCGACACGGTGACGGTGGAGACCGCCGCGGCGGTGCGCACCGGGCGCTGCCGCATCCGGTAGGAGATGACGTCGGCCATGGTGAAGCGCCCGGAGTTGCGCAGCAGCTCGGCGACGAGGAGGAGCGCGACCAGCCACGCGACGAGGAAGCCGATCGAGTAGAGGAACCCGTCGTAGCCGAAGAGCGAGATCATGCCGGCGATGCCGAGGAACGAGGCCGCCGACATGTAGTCGCTGCCGATGGCCATCCCGTTCTGCAGCCCGGAGAAGCCGCGGCCGCCGGCGTAGTAGTCGGTGGCCGACCTGGTGCGGCGGTTGGCCCACACGGTGATGCCCAGTGTGGCCCCGACCAGCAGGAGGAACAGGACCATCGTGGCGAGGCGCTCGCCGCCGCCCCCGATGGCCTCCGTCGTGGTCGCCGCAGTGGCGGCGGTCGCGGGGCCTGGGCTCATTCTTCGGCCCCCTTCATGCCGGAGGGTGCGGGTCCGGCGTCGGACAGGTCGTCGGCGAGGTTCTCCGCCGGGCCGTGGGCGGCGACGGCGCCCACGCCCGCGTTGTTCAGCTCGGCGCGGAGCTCCTCGGCGAGGGGATCGAGGCGGCGGGCGGCGTACCGGGCGTAGAAGAACGCGATGCCGAAGGTGGTGGCGAACTGGAGTAGGCCGAACACCAGGGCGACGTTGACGCTGCCGAACAGGACGATGGCCATGGTGTCGCGGGCGAAGGCCGACATCAGGACGTAGAGCAGGTACCAGGCGAAGAACGCGATGCTCATCGGGAAGATGAACACCTTCAGGCGCCGTTTCAGCTCAACGAACCGGGGATCGTCGCACATGGCCACCGCCCTGTCGGTGGCGGTCTGCCCTTGTGTGCTGGTGTGGTCGGGTGATCCTCGCGATGGATCGACCATAGGTCTCAGACCCCTCTCGACGACTGCTGCGGTGGCGGGCGGCGGTACGCGCGTGCGGGGATACAGCGGCGTGCCGCGTTGCTCTCCCCAGCAAGGTAGAGGTGTTTTGGATCACACACCAGCGTTTGCATGCCACACATGAATCACCCCGGAGGCAGTGACGCCCTCCGGGGCCATTGGTGTAATCTTCAACATTTTGCGCCGAACGCGTCGTCGGGCCCATCGCGCGGCCCGCGATTCGGCGAGACCGCACGTCGGCGGGGGAGCCCCGCGAGGGCGGCCCGGCGCGGCGGCTCAGACGGTGTCGCGCTCGGCGGGACCGTCCCACTCCGTGGGCAGCGGGTACGCCTTGGGCGCGACGCGCTTGACGATCTCGTCGAGCACGATGCGCACGTAGGGCTCCCCCACCCACAGGTGCTTCGCGTTGTCCACACCGATCACCTCGGCCTGCGGGACGCGGGCGAAGCGCTCGCGCGCCTCGGCCGGACGCAGGTAGTCGTCGAACTCGGGCACCAGCGCCACCAGCGGACGGCCGAACTCCGCCCACGCGTCCAGGTCCGTGTCATTCGCCCGGTGCAGCGGAGGTGAGAGCAGGATGGCGCCCTCCACCTCCGGATCGCGCCCCCACTTCAGCGCGAGCTCGGTGCCGAACGACCAACCCAGCAGCCAGGGCCGGGGCAGCCCCTCGAACTCGGCGAACTCGATGGCGGACGCGACGTCGTAGCGCTCGGTCTCGCCGTCGCCGAACGACCCCTGGCTCGTCCCGTGCCGCGAGGTGGTGCCGCGGGTGTTGAAGCGCAGCACCGCGACGTCGGCGAGCGCCGGGAGCCGGAAGGACGCCTTGCGCAGCACGTGGCTGTCCATCATCCCGTCGGCCGTCGGCAGCGGATGCAGGCAGACCAGCGTCGCCACCGGCGCGCCGGACTCCGGCAGCGCCAGCTCACCGACGAGCTCCAGTCCGTCGGCGGTGTGCAGGGTGATGGGACGACGGTCGGCGGGCAGCACCGTGGCAGCGCGAATATCCATGGGTCCTCGATATCGGATCGGGAATGGGGATGGTCAGCGTCGGGGCGGAGCCGAGGGGGCTCAGCGCCGCGGCATCCGGACGCCGCGGTGCGCGCGCCGCTCCCAGCAGGAGGAGTGCCAATGGCGGCGGTCCTCACCGTCGCCGTAGGGCCGCCACGCCACGACGTGCGGCATCCCGACCGGGATCTCCTGGTAGCAGCCGGGACAGCGGTAGGTCTTGGTCGCGGCGGCACCGCTGATGCGCCGGATGACCCACTCGCCGTCGGCGCCCGTCTCCCGGCGTTGGCCCCCGGTGATGCGCAGCATCAGCCCGTCCTCGTCAGGCGGCTGGACACGGGTCTCCTTGCGGCGGGGGCTGTTACGGCGCGGACTCACGTTTCCAAGGGTACGGGGAATGAACGTGCCAGGTGTTCACCCATCATGACGGCGGTGGCCACGGTACCGCGCGACGGGGCGCGGGGCAGGATCGAGGTGTCGGCGACGCGCAGGCCCGTGACGCCGCGCACGCGGCCGCGGGCGTCGGTGACCGACCCCATCGCGCAGCCGCCCGAGAGGTGGTTGGCGGTCGAGACGCGTTCACCGATCCACGCGTCGAGGGCGCGGTCGGAGCCGAGGACGGCGGCCGGCGGGCCGCCGTAGGACGCCGTCAGGCGGCGCAGCGGCGCCGATGTAAGGATCTCCGCGCACCGCCGCACCCCCTCACGCAACCGGGCGCGGTCCACCGCCGAGGTGAGGTGCCCGAAAGTGATGACCGGTGGGGCGTGCGGATCGGCGGAGGCGAGGCGGATCGCGCCGGAGCTCGCGGTGCGCAGCAGGGTGACCCCGAACGCGATCTCGTCCGGCGGGGTCGCGGCGCCGCCCGGGATCAGCTCGGCGAACGGCGCGGTGTAGGGCATGATCTCCAGGTCACCGTCGCCGCGCCCGTCGGCGGCGGCGTCCGCGGCGGTCGCGACCGTGTGCAGCGCCGCTTCGACCACGCCGGTGCGTGCGGCGGGGCGTGCCGCGGGGACGGGCGTGATGCCCACGGCGACGCCCGGGTGGTCGGTCACGGCCTGCCCGACGGCGGGCGCGTCGTGCACCACGGGGATGCCCAGGGCCGCCAGTTCGTCAGCGGGCCCCACGCCCGAGCGCAACAGCAGCCGGGCCGAGGAGATCGCGCCAGCGGCGAGCACGATCTCCTCGGCCCGGATCACCCGGAGCCGGCCGTCGACCTCGGCTTCGACCCCGATGGCGCGGGTGCCCGCGAACACGACCCGGTGGACGAGAACGCCGCCGCGGACGGTGAGGCGGGGCCGTCCGGCGCGGGGCAGCAGGTGGGTGAGGAGCGCGCCGTGGCGGACCCCGGAGACGACGTTCACGGGAACCGGACCGGCGCCCGGCGGCCCGGAAGCGTTCTTGTCGGCCTCCCACGGGTATCCCAGGTCGCGGCAGGCCTCCCAGAACGCCTCGGTGACCGGGCAGGCGGATCCGGGGAAGGTGCGGCGAACCGGCACCGGGCCGCGGCGGCCGTGCGGCGGGCCAGGGAAATCGTGGTCGTGCTCCACCGCCGCGAAGGACGGCAGCACGCGCTCATACGACCAGTCGTGGTGGCCGAGCGCGGCGATCGCGTCGAAGTCCTCGCGGGTGCCCCGGATGAAGACACCGCCGTTGATCGCGCCCGACCCTCCGGCTACCCGGCCGCGCGGCACGGGCCGGGGCGTCCCCGGCGCGACAGTTCCGGTGAACGACCAGTTCAGCTCGTGGCCGGGCCGGGCGGCGGCCATCCGGGTCCCGTCCAGCACCTCCGGCGGGACGGCGTCGCGCGTTGCGGGCACCGGGCCCGCTTCCAGAAGCAGGACGGAGCGCGCTGCGGACGCGTTCGCGGCGTCGCTCAGCCCCGCCGCGAGGGCCGACCCGGTCGGGCCGGCCCCCACGATCACGACATCGGCGGTCAGGACCGCGCGGACCCCTGGCAGCAGCCCTCGTCATCGTCCTCGTCGATCTCGGGAAGCTTGTCGAGGATCAGCGGAGCGGGCAGGGAGAAGGGGATCAGCCCGTTGTTGGTCAGCTGGAAGTGGTCCTCGGCGACCTTCTCGACGCCGATCTCCTCTAGCAGCTCCACCGGTCCCTTGGGGTAGCCGCAGCCGAACCGCATCGCGGTGTCGACGTCCTGGGCGGTGGCGTAGCCCTGGCCGACCATGCGCATGGCGTCGTTGATGTGCGGGACGAGCAGCAGCCCGGCCAGGTCGCAGTCGTCGTTGCCCTCGTCGCGCAGCTGCGTGGCGATGGCGCCCTGGGGCAGCTCTTCTGGGGGGTTGTCCGCGCCGGAGTAGTCGTAGAACCCGCGCCCGGACTTGCGGCCGAGCAGCCCGGCGGCGACCATGCGGCGCAGCAGCGGCGCGGCGACGTAGCGCGGCTCGCGGAACTCCTCCCACAGCACGTCCATGACGGCCAGGCAGACGTCCAGACCGACGAGGTCGGCCAGCGTCAGCGGCCCCATGGGGAACCCGGCGGCCTTGGTGACCGACGCGTCGATCTCCTCGCGGGAGGCGTACTTGTACTCGTAGGCCTTGACCGCGTCGTTGATGTAGGGGACCAGCAGCGCGTTGGCGACGAACCCGGCCCGGTCGGTGACGACGACCGGGGTCTTGCCGATGCGCTTGGCGACCTCGGAGGCGACCTCGATCGTGCCCGGGGTGGTGAGCACCGTGCCGACGATCTCGGCCAGCTTCATCACCGGGGCGGGGTTGAAGAAGTGCAGCCCCACGACCTTGTCCGGGCGGTTGGTCAGGGCAGCGATCTCGGTGACCGAGAGCGAGGAGGTGTTGGTGGCCAGGATGGTGCCCGGCGGGCAGATCCGGTCGAGGTCGGTGAAGACGTCCCGCTTGATGTCGATGCGCTCGGGGACGGCCTCGACGACGAAGTCGGCATCCGCCAGCTCCTCGCGGGAGGTGGTGAACGTCAGACGACCGAGGATGGCGCCGTGCTCCTCCTCGGTGATCTTCTGTTTGCTCAGCGCTCGGCCGAGCGACTTCTCCAGGTGGCCGCGGCCGCGGTCGAGCGCGCCATCGTCGATCTCCACGCCGGTGACCGAGAACCCGGCCCGGGCGAACACCTCGACGATGCCGGCGCCCATGGTTCCGAGCCCGACCACTCCGACCTTCTTGAATTCCTGCACCATGTGACTCACCTTACGGGGTGCCCGAACCGGCTCTTACCGGCGGGTACTTATCGTGATCTCGTCCGGAAATGTCGGCCGCGGGCCGGAGGAATCCGCTCGTTCGCGCGACGAGCGGACGGTATCGCGACCAGAATGCCACCATGCGTATCGGAGCGTTCCTCCCGGCCGCCCAGTTCCCCGGCCGGGACCACACCCGGGTGCTGGAGTCGACGCTGGACGCCGCCGTCGCCGCCGAGGAGGCGGGATTCGACGGCGTGTGGTTCGCCGAGCACCACTTCATGTCCTATGGGATCTGCCCGTCGGCCGCGACCCTGGCCGCATTCGTCCTCGGGCGTACCCACCGCATCAGCGTCGGTACCGCGGTGAGCGTGCTCAGTACCCGGCATCCGGTGGACCTCGCCGAGCAGGCCAATCTACTGGACCAGGTGTCCGGTGGCCGGTTCCGGCTGGGGGTGGGGCGCGGCGGACCCTGGATCGACCTGGAGGTGTTCGGCACCGGGCTGGACCGCTACGAGAACGGCTTCGCGGAGTCGCTCGACGTCCTGCTGGCCGCGCTGGGCGGAGGGCGGATGCGCGCCGACGGCGCCACGTTCGGGTTCCGCGAGGTCGAGATCGTGCCGGGGCCGCGGACCCGTCCGCGGCCGGACGTCATGGTCGCGGCGTCGTCGGATCGCACGCTTCACCTGGCCGCACGGTTGGGCCTGCCGGTCCTGGTGGGGATGCATTTGACCCCGCAGGAGCAGGCGGAGCTGCTGCGCGACCACGCCGAGCACGCGCCCGAGGGACCGGTGGCCGGCCATGTGGTGACGGGTGTCGCGCACGTGGCCGACACTCGGGAGGAGGCGCGCGCCACACTGCTGGAGGCGCTGCCGACGTGGTTGCGGCCGGGGTTGGCGAGCTACCAGCCGCTGGACGGGAGGCAGCGGCCCCAGCGGGACCCGGACCACTACGCGCGGTTCCTCGTCGACACCCACGCGGTGGGCTCGCCGGACGACTGCGTGGAGCGGCTGACCGAACAAGCGGGGGTCACCGGCGCGGACGAGCTGATCCTGCTCGTGGAGGGGGCGGGCGATCCGGATGCCGTGCTGCGCAACATCGCCCGGCTGGGCTCCGAGGTGCTGCCGAAGGTGCGGGCGGCCGTCGACTGAGGCGCGCGGCGGCCGGACCGAGGTCCGGCCGCCCACGGCCAACGGCGGGAACGGTCGGTGCCGGTGGCCGGGGCCCCGGCCACCGGCACCTTCCCGTCAGCAGTCGACCAGCTCCGGCGACTGGTTGAGCAGCTGGGAACGGGGGGTCACGAACTCCTCGTAGGCGGCGTCGGCACCTTCGCGGAACAGCGCCACCTTGTGGCAGTTCTGGAAGGCCATACGCATCCCGAAGTGGCGCTCGACGGCGGCGCGCATGGCGTCGCTCGCGACCAGGCGCAGCAGCTGGCCCCGCTCGGCCTCGCCGGGCGGCGGCACCTCGTTGGCCTCGTAGTCGGCGCCGCTGGCCGTCGCCTGCTCGGCGAGTCCGCTGACGACGCTCCAGGCGTACGGCAGGGACGTGCGGATGCACTCGATGAAGTCGGCGTTGTCGATGGGGCCCTGTTTCGCCTTGTCGAGAAGTTCCGGTGAGACCGTGAGCGACATGTGAGTCCTTACATCTCTCGGTGACAGGCGGCCACGGGACCCGAGGACGCGCGGGCGGATGCGACGGCCGCGGGTCCCGTGCACCTCTTGTGACGGTAGATCCCGGTACGTACGACGTCACGGGACGCGAGGGTCACAGCTTGCTACCCTCGCCGCTATATGAAAATAGTTTTCATTCTTATCCTCCGCCACCCCGGCCCCGCATCCGCCCGGCCCGCCGCCCGCGATCCTCCCCGATTCCGACCGAACCGGTCCCGCGATGCCGGTAGCGTGGCGTTCCGTGCGTCTTGTTATCGCCCGTTGCAGCGTCGACTACGTCGGTCGGCTCACCGCCCACCTGCCCATGGCCCCGCGGCTGATCCTGATGAAGGCCGACGGATCCGTGTCGATCCACGCGGACGACCGCGCTTTCAAGCCGCTGAACTGGATGAACCCGCCGTGCACGGTGCGCGAGTCGACCAACGGCGACGGCCTGGCCGTCTGGACCGTCACCCACGGCAAGTCCGGCGAGAAGCTCGTGCTGACGATCGAGGAGATCCAGCACGACAGCTCCCATGAGCTCGGTGTCGACCCGGGGCTGCAGAAGGACGGTGTCGAAGCCCACCTCCAGGAGCTCCTCGCCGAACACATCACCACCCTCGGCGAGGGCTACACCCTGATCCGCCGCGAGTACCCCACGGCCATCGGCCCGGTGGACATCCTCTGCCGCGACGCCGAAGGCGCCACGGTCGCCGTCGAACTCAAGCGCCGCGGCGACATCGACGGCGTCGAACAGCTCACCCGCTACCTCGAACTCCTCAACCGCGACCCGGCCCTCAAGCCGGTCCACGGCATCTTCGCCGCCCAGGAGATCAAACCCCAGGCGCGCGTCCTTGCCACCGACCGCGGTATCGACTGCGTCACCCTTGACTACGACGAACTCCGCGGCATCGAACCGGACACGCCCCGCCTGTTCTGACCGAAGGGAACCCCCTGGCGCGTTCCCGGCGCGAACGCCGCGGTCCTCCGCGGTTGGCCTGTAGCGTCGCCGCCGATGACCGGGTGTTCCCCTGCTGTCCCGACGGGACCGCCCTGGACCACCTCGTCCAGTCGGCCGCGGGGTCGCAGAACACGGGGCCATCGAGCGGTGGCCGCGGCCCACGCTCCCGCTCAGGCCGCCAGCCTGAAGCGTTCGGACACCGCGCAGTCCTCGGCCGGGCGGTCCTCGACGTAGCCCCACTCCGCCAAGGAGTCCACGCCCACGTGACCCAGGCCCGTGCCTTCGGGGACAAGGGCGGGGTCAAGGAAGAGCCGGTCGCCTCCGCCCGGCTGTTCGAAGGCGGGGGCGATGGGTCCGACCTCGGCGGTGAACTCGTCGAGGACCTGGTAGCAGCGGTAGTTGTGGGCCGGGCCGCCGGGCCAGGTGTTGAGGGAGTCCGGGGGCAGGGAGCGCTGGGCGTAGGGGGTTCCCGCCGGGGCGAGGAAGGAACCCCACGGGGAACCGAACCGGTCGAGCATGGTGCCCGCGGCCACGTCGACCTTCCAGCTCTGCACGACGCCGCCAACGGTCGCGAAGCCCTGGTGGGCGGGGTAGATCCAGCTTTCCTCGGCCTCACCCGTCTGGGGGTCGGTGGAGGTGCGCCGATACCGGTTGAGGAACTCGGTGGGCGAGAGGCCACCCAGACGCTGGTAACCGTGCATCAGTTCGCCCACGACCCCGTCGTCGGGGAGGTCGGCCGGGCCGAGCCGGGGGTCACCGCAGAGGTAGCGTTCGAGGTCCTCTTGGCTCGGCGGCGGGTCAAGGAGGGGGCAGTCGGTGGCGACGACGGCTGGCAACCGCTCCGTCTCCGTCGGCGCGGCGGCGGCAGCATCGGCCGACGCCGCCGGGGCGAGCACGGCGAGCGCCGCGCCAAGGACCAGGCGCAGGCGCAGGCGGGTGAAGGGACGCAACTCCGACTCCGCAGGATCTGTCGGCCGACAAGGATTCCCGACCCAAAGTGATTAGGGTCATTCGGAGAGTAGTTAATCAGGCGCGGACGCTGACCCCCGCGGACATCGGGAATGTCGGCGCGGCCCGGCGTCGCGTCACCAGCGCGGTAGGGACCGGCCGGGCGGTGCGTCCGCCCGGCCGGTCCGCGCGGCGGGTCAGCCGCCGTGTTCCTCGTGGTCGCCGTGGTCTCCGTGGCCCTGCGCGGCCTCGCTGCCGGATACGTCGGTTTCGGCCTGGATGGCCTCGCCGTCGACGGCCCACGTCGTGTGGTCGTTGGCGTTGAGGGTGACCATCACGGTGTGCTCACCGCCGCCGATGGCTTCGGCCGGGAGGTGGAACCACTGGCCGTAGACGCGGGCATACTTCTCACCATCGATGTAGAGGTGGGCGTGGCCCTCACCGCCAGCGGCCTCCTTGCCGGCCTGCTCGGGGACGAACTCGTACCCCTCCGCCGCGATGTGCAGGTTCCAGCCGTCGACAGGGTCGGGTTCGGCGGTGAGTTCCACCGTCGGCGCGCTGTCGGCTGGGATCTCGCGCAGCTTGTGGCCGTCGGGCGCGGTAGCGCCGGTGACCTCGCCCAGCGGGAAGGCGTCGGAGGCGGCCTCCGGGGTCGCGTCTCCGGTAGCGGCCGCCCCGTCGGCGGGTGCGTCCGCCGTCCCTCCGCACCCTGCTGCGAGCAGGCCAACCAGCGCGGCGGCCACAGCCGGGGCCAGGAGGCCGCGGTGGGCGGGGGTCGTCCTCTCGGGCATGCTTCGCACGCCCGTCGTTCTCTGCGCCATCGTCGGCGCTCCTCTCGGGTCGGGATGTCGTCTGGTCCGATCGCTGGTCAGTAACCGGCGGGCCGAACCGGAGGACCCCGCTGGACGAGGGTGTGGCGCAGGAGGTCGGTGCGTGCCGACCGTGCGGGGCCGCGCGGCGGCGGCGTCGGTGCGCCCATGATCGGGGCGGCGGTCGCACGCGGGAAACGGAGGATGGTGAGAACGGCCGTCGCGATGCGGCGGACCAGGGCGAAGGCGGCGGCCTCTCCCCTGCGCAGCCACCCGGCGCTGATGATGGCGGCCGCGAGGTGCGCGGCGACCATGCCGGGGGACATGCCTTCGGTCGGCCCCGCCGCGACCGCATGGGAGTGGTGGCCGCCCGCGTCGGCGGCTGCCGTGCCCGGCGTCGCCACGGAGAAGATGAGGTGAAAGGCCAACTGGCTGCACAGCATCGCGGCGAGGATCTCGGCGAAGCCGCGTTCGCGGCCCGCGGCCGACCAGGCGAGCGCCAGCACGGTGAGGAACCCCGCTGCCAGCCCCGCGGGCGCGACGTCGTGGCCGGCCGCGGCGGCATGTCCGCCCGCCGACAGGCCGGTACTCACGCAGGCGAACACGCCTGCGCGCAACCACCGCGACCGCCGGGGGGATGACATGTCCGGGTCATCGTGCCACCGGTGGTCGCCGCACCGCTACGGGGGCGTGGCTTTTGCCCGGTTTACGGCGACCCTGCGATCGCCCGCGGCGTACTACCCAGCGGCGAACACCGGGACGATCGGGTGAGAATCGTCCATAACACCACATCACCTCCCCTTCGCGTAAGGGGTATGGCTGATTGTGGCAAGTCCCAGTGCCTCACCTTGATCCGCCGTATCGCAACCTGACAGGCTGCACGGTACTTCTCACCATTCGCGTCCATCCCGATACCCCGCATGGGTGGGCGCCTGTCAGAAGGGCCATCGTGCGCAAGCCAGAATCTGGACGATCCCCCCGTCGTGCACACACCGCACGCAGACGACTGCTGGCCGGTGGTACCGCCATCGCCGCCGCCCTGGCTGTGGGGCTGGGCCCGACAGCAGCGCAGGCCGACACGGCTCAGCTGCCCGTTCTCGTGACGGTGGACAACGTCCGCGCCCACATGGAGAACCTGGAGACCATCGCCGAGTACAACGGCGGCAACCGGGCCAGTGGGACCGCCGGCTATGACGTGTCCGCCATGTACGTCATCGACCAGCTCAAGCGGGCCGGTTACAAGCCGAAGAAGCACACCTTCGAGTTCGACTCGTGGAAGCAGCACTCGGACCCGGTGCTCTCGGTGACCAAGCCCGAGCCGAAGGACTTCGTCCACGAGGACGACTTCAGCACCATGACCTACTCCACCGGCGGAGAGGCGACCGCCGCCGGGGTAGCGGTGAACACCGACAGCGGCGAAAGCGGCTGCTCGGCCGACGACTTCGCCGACTTCCCCGAGGGAGCGATCGCCGTCATCAAGCGCGGCGGCTGCACGTTCGCGGCCAAGACGCAGAACGCCGCGGACGCAGGCGCCGTCGGTGCGATCATCTACAACAACCAGAAGGGCCTCTTCGCCGGGACGGTGAGCGAGCTGTCCGACATCCCGGTCGTCGGCGCCTCCGACGCGGTCGGGGCCGAGCTGCTGGCCGCGGGCGAGGAGCTGGAGCTGCACCTCAAGGTCGACGCCGAGGTCGTGACCGAGTCCTCCTACAACGTCATCGCCGAGACCAAGGGCGGCCGGAAGGACAACGTCGTGGTCGTCGGCGCGCACCTCGACAGCGTCGAGGACGGCCCGGGCGTCAACGACAACGGCAGCGGCACCGCCGGTGTGCTGGAGACGGCCAAGCAGCTCGCCAAGCTCGGCAAGCCGAGGAACAAGGTGCGGTTCGCCTTCTGGGGCACCGAGGAGCAGGGCCTGATCGGATCCACGAAGTACGTGGAGGGCCTGAACGCCAAGCAGCTCGACGACATCGCGCTCTACCTGAACTTCGACATGATCGGGTCGAGCAACTACGGCCGCTTCGTCTACGACGGCCGCGGTGAGCTCGCAGGGTCCCTCACGCCGCCGTCCGGATCGGCCGCGATCCAGAAGACCTTCGAGGACTACTTCGAAAGCAAGAACCAGGTCTCCGAGCCGACCGAGTTCAGCGGCCGCTCGGACTACAGCGCCTTCATGGAGAACGACATCCCGTCGGGCGGCCTCTTCAGCGGCGGCGACTCCGTGAAGACCGAGAAGCAGGTCGAGTACTACGGCGGCACCGCCGGAGCCGACTTCGACCCCTACTACCACACGCCCAACGACACGATCGAGAACATCAACTGGAACTCGGTGGACGAGCTCTCCGACGCCCTCGCCTACTCCGTGGAGAGGTTCTCCAAGAGCACACTCCCGGTGAACGGCGTCGCGCCTCGGACGCTTCAGGCCCCCGTCCAGGCCGGCATGCAGTTCGATCGCCAGGGCGACCACTGGCTGCGGTAACCGTCCTACCGCGCTGGGCGCCCGTGGGCGAGGGGACTTTCCCCCTCGCCCACGGGCGTCTTTCCTTCCTGACCGGGTCCGCCACCGGCTCGGGCTCCCCTCCTTCCCGAACCGGTAACGGGCGGTGTCCCCAAGCCCCCCGACTCAAGGATCGCTCCCCCTTCGGCGGCCCCGGTCATCCCCCCTCTTTGAGGCTCGTCCCCCCACGGGCCGCAGTCCCTCGGCCGTCCCCCGATGGTCCCCCGGTCGAACGTCCCACGGCCACTCAGCCCCTGAACAACTACTCTAAGTAGCTTGTTCACTGCTCAACGTATCAGCCTGTCGATCACACGACACCCTCTGAGACCGAACGGTTATCCGCCAGCCGCGCCAACCCGTGCACTTCTAGTCTGGGGCCATGACGAAAAAGGATTCCGACAAGCCCGTAGTCCTCTCGAAGATCTACACGCGGGGCGGCGACGCCGGTACCACCGCCCTCGGCGACATGAGTCGGACGTCCAAGACCGACCTGCGCCTGGCCGCCTACGCCGACGTGGAGGAGGCGAACGCCGCCATCGGGACCGCCCTCGCCCTCGGCGACGTCCCCGACGACATCCGGACCCTCCTCACCCGGGTGCAGAACGAACTCTTCGACCTCGGAGCCGACCTGTCCTGCCCGGTCGTGGAGAACCCCGAGTACCCGCCGCTGCGCGTCGAGGCCGACTACATCGAGCGCTTGGAGGAAGCCTGCGACGCCTACAACGCCGACCTGCCGACGCTGCGCAGCTTCATCCTGCCCGGCGGCTCCCCCACCGTCGCGCTGATGCACACCGCGCGCGTGGTCGTCCGCAGGGCCGAGCGCGGTGCCTGGGCCGCGATCGAGGCTCACGGGGAGACCGTGAACCCGCTCACCGCCCGCTACCTCAACCGGCTCTCCGACCTGCTGTTCGTCCTCTGCCGCGTGCTCGGTAAGGACGGCAACGAGGTGCTGTGGAAGCCCGGCGGCCAGCGCTGACGAACGCGTGGTGCTCGTGGGTGTCCCGATGAGCACCACGCAAAGCGTTACCGGGGGCGGAAACCTCGGTCTGCTAGGCGGCCTTGTCGGCGGTCGGCTCGTCCGGTGTTCTTGGGTGAAAAGCGGCATCGACGGCGGAAGGTGGCGGCGGACGCCGGTCGTCGCAGGGGACGCGGCCGGGCGGGGCAGAGGTGGCGGCCCATGCCCGGTTTGTCACAACTCCCCCGCGATGATCATGGGGACGGTCCCGATGATGTCCGATCTGCCGGGATAGTCCCCATGATCATCGCCGGAGGGTCGTTTCACCTGCGAGCCCGGCAGGGGCGCACAGCAGACCCACGGCCAAGACGCTCACGACTGCCAGATCGTCCCCGGTGGCAGGGACTCCAGCCACGACAGGAAGCCGGTGAGGGCGCTCTCGCTCATCGCGATCTCATAGACCGGCTCTTTGGGGTCAGTGCCGTCCTCGGCCGCCCACCCCACCTCGATGACCACCAGGTCCGAGGTGAGCTCGGTGAGATCGCGGTGCGTGGGCGCGCGACGCCCCATAATGACGAGACCGCGGCGCGACAGCTCCGCTGTCGGCCGCGGCCACAAAGAGAAGATGCGGTACCAGCGCAGTTCCTCGCTCCCATAGCGCCCGCACCCGATGCGCCAGGGCGCTGGATCGTCACCCGAACCGGCCCGCATATAGCACTCGACGGAGCCGCCCCCGCGCTCCAGGACGAACCTGCGCACGGTCACGGCGACCAGCCCCAGAAGGGCAAGGACGAGGAGGGCGAAGAACAGCCACTCCGCGATCTGAAACCACGCTTGGCCGAACAGCTGCGCCCCCACTCTCACGTCCCCTCGGGCCTCAGGCCGCCGTGCCAGCGGCCTCCAGGCGGCTGCGCGCACGCGCGGCCCGCGCCTGCGCCTCTGGGTCCTCCGGGCTGATGCCGCCGGACTCGGCGTCGGCCAGCGCTCTGCGCGCACGTTCGACGTCGATCTCCTCGGCGAGCTCGGCGGTCTCGGCGAGGATCGACACCCGGTTGTCATCGGACACGGAGATGAACCCTGCGTGCGCCGCCGCGCGGACCTCGCCGGTCTCCCGGCCACCGAGAATGCGGACGACCGACCCCGGCGCCAGCAGCGCCAGCACCGGCACGTGCCCCGGCTGCACACCGATCTCACCGTCGATGGTCTTGGCGATGACCATGTCGCCCTCGCCCGCCCACACCTCGTGCTCGGGGGAGACGATCTCGACGAAAAGCTTTTTCGACACTGCCACAAACTCCTTCGGCTCGCGGGCGGTTTCGACGGGAGCGGGCGCCGCCCGAGCGCCCGCTCCCCACCGTGAACTAGCCCTGGAGCTTCTTGGCCTTCTCGACGGCCATCTCGATATTGCCGACGTCGAGGAACGCCTGCTCGGGCAGGTGGTCGTACTCACCGTCGCACACCGCCTTGAAGGAGGCGATGGTCTCCTCCAGCGGCACGAACACGCCCGGGTTGCCGGTGAACTTCTCGGCGACGAACATGTTCTGCGAGAGGAACCGCTCCAGGCGCCGCGCCCGGTTGACGATGATCTTGTCCTCTTCGGACAGCTCGTCGATACCGAGGATGGCGATCTGGTCCTGCAGGTCGTTGTTGCGCTGCAGGATCCCGATCACCCGCTGGGCGACGTCGTAGTGCTCCTGGCCCACGTACTGCGGGTCGAGGATGCGGGAGGTCGACGCCAGCGGGTCCACCGCCGGGTAGATGCCCTTCTGCGAGATCGGCCGGGACAGCTCGGTCGTCGCGTCGAGGTGGGCGAAGGTGGTGGCCGGGGCCGGGTCGGTGTAGTCGTCCGCGGGGACGTAGATCGCCTGCATCGAGGTGATCGAGTTACCGCGGGTCGAGGTGATCCGCTCCTGGAGCAGGCCCATCTCGTCGGCCAGGTTCGGCTGGTACCCCACGGCCGAGGGCATGCGGCCCAGCAGCGTGGAGACCTCGGAACCGGCCTGGGTGAATCGGAAGATGTTGTCGATGAACAGCAGCACGTCCTGGTTCTGCACATCGCGGAAGTACTCCGCCATGGTCAGAGCGGACAGGGCCACGCGCAGACGGGTGCCCGGGGGCTCGTCCATCTGGCCGAAGACCAGAGCGGTGTCCGGGAGGACGCCCATCTCGCCCATCTCCAGGAACAGGTCGGTCCCCTCACGGGTCCGCTCACCGACACCCGCGAAGACGGACACACCGCCGAAGTTGCGGGCGATACGGGTGATCATCTCCTGGATCAGAACGGTCTTGCCGACACCGGCGCCACCGAACAGACCGATCTTGCCACCGCGGACATACGGGGTGAGCAGGTCGATGACCTTGATACCGGTCACCATCATCTCGGTCTTCGACTCCAGCTGGTCGAAGGCCGGAGCCTGACGGTGGATCGGCCAGCGCTCGGTGACGTTCAGCTCCGAGGAGGGGACGTCCATCGACTCGCCCAGCGTGTTGAACACGTGGCCCTTGACGCCGTCGCCCACCGGGACGCTGATCGGCGCACCGGTGTCGCGCACCTCGGCGCCGCGGACCATGCCGTCCTGCGGCGCGAGGCTGATGGTGCGGACCAGGTTGTCGCCGAGGTGCTGAGCCACCTCCAGCGTCAGGGTCTTGGTCTCCCCACCGAGCGTCACATCGGTGTGCAGGGCGTTGTAGATCGCCGGCAGGTTGTCGACGGGGAACTCCACGTCGACGACCGGACCGGTCACCCGGGCGATACGCCCGGTGGCCGTCGCAGGTGCGGCCGTCCCTTCAGCAGTCGCAGTCACTTTGATTACTCACTCCCCGCGCTGGCAGCAGCAAGAGCGTCGGCACCGCCGACGATCTCGCTGATCTCATTGGTGATCTCCGCCTGGCGGGCCTGGTTGGCCTGGCGGGTCAAGGTCTTGACAAGCTCCTCGGCGTTGTCGGTGGCCGCCTTCATCGCGTTGCGACGCGATGCCCATTGGGAGGCCGCCGACTCCAGGAGCGCGAAATAGATCCGGTTCGTCACGTACTGCGGCAGCAGCCGCTCAAGGACGTCCTCCGCGGACGGCTCGAACTCGTAGAGAGGGAGCGGCTTGCCGTGCTCCTTCTCCAGCTCCGCAGGTTCGACCTCCTCCACCTCCAGCGGCAGCACGCGGCGCGACGCCGCCTGCTGGGTCAGCATGGAGATGAACTCGGTCGAGACGATGTGGATCTCGTCGGCGCCGCCCTCGTCCGTGTCCTGCGTGTACTTCTCCAGCAGGACCGTGCCGATCTCCTTAGCGTCAGCGTAGGCGGGGCGCTCGGTGATGCCCTCCCACGTCTGCTCCATGGGGCGGTTCCGGAACTGGTTGTAGCCGATGCCCTTGCGGCCCACCACGTACTGGACGACCTCCTTGCCCTGCTCCTGAAGGAGCGCGGTCAGGGATTCGGCCTCCTTGATCGCGTTGGTGGTGTAGCCGCCAGCGAGGCCCTTGTCACTCGTGATCACCAGGACGGCGGCCCGCTTCGGGGACTCCACATCGGTGAGCATCGGGTGGTAGTTGACCCGCCCGGCGACGGCCGAGACCGCCCGGGTGATCTCCCGCGCGTAGGGCTCAGCCGCCTGGGCCGCCCGCTGCGCCTTGGTGATGCGGGTGGTGGCGATGAGCTCCATCGCGCGGGTGATCTTCGCCATCGACTTCGTCGAGCGGATCCTCCGGCGATAGACGCGAAGCTGTGCTCCCATGGGCTACTTCCCGGCGCTCTTGGCGACCTTGATGGTCTCCTGGCCGACCTTGCTCTCCTCCAGAGGCTCGGCCTCCTCCTCGGACCCGAGGACACTGCCGGAGCTGGTCTGGAAGGTCTGCTTGAACTCCGTGATGGCGTCCTTGAGGGCGGCCTCGGTCTCCGACTCGAACTTGCCGCTCTCCCGGATGGTGTCCAGGATCCCCGCGTGCTCGCGGCCCAGGAAGTCCAGGAAGTCGGCCTCGAAGCGGCGCACGTCCTCGACGGGGACGTCGTCGATCTGACCGGTGGTCCCGGCCCAGATCGAGACGACTTCCTGCTCCATCGGGAACGGGGCGTACTGGCCCTGCTTGAGCAGCTCCATCAGCCGCTCACCGCGCTCCAGCTGCGCCTTGGACACCGCGTCCAGGTCGGAGCCGAAGGCGGCGAACGCCTCCAGCTCGCGGTACTGGGCCAGACCGAGGCGGAGCGTACCGCTGACCTTCTTCATGGCCTTGGTCTGCGCGGCGCCACCGACACGGGAGACCGAGACACCGACGTTGATCGCCGGGCGCTGCCCCTGGTTGAAGAGGTCGGACTCAAGGAAGACCTGGCCGTCGGTGATGGAGATGACGTTGGTCGGGATGTAGGCCGAGACGTCGTTGGCCTTCGTCTCGATGATCGGCAGACCCGTGATCGAACCCGCGCCCAGCTCGTCGGAGAGCTTGGCGCAGCGCTCCAGCAGCCGGGAGTGCAGGTAGAAGACGTCACCCGGGTAGGCCTCACGGCCCGGCGGACGGCGCAGCAGCAGCGACACGGCGCGGTAGGCCTCGGCCTGCTTGGTCAGGTCGTCGAAGACGATCAGGACGTGCTTGCCCTGGTACATCCAGTGCTGACCGATGGCCGAACCGGTGTAGGGGGCGATGTACTTGAAGCCCGCGGGGTCCGAGGCGGGGGCGGCGACGATGGTGGTGTACTCCATCGCACCGGCCTCTTCCAGCGCGCCCCTGACGGCCGCGATGGTCGAGCCCTTCTGGCCGACCGCGACGTAGATGCAGCGCACCTGCTTGTCGGGGTCGCCGGACTCCCAGTTGCTCTTCTGGTTGATGATCGTGTCGATACAGACCGCGGTCTTACCGGTCTGCCGGTCGCCGATGATCAGCTGGCGCTGACCGCGGCCGATCGGGGTCATCGAGTCGATCGCCTTGATACCGGTCTGCAGCGGCTCGCCCACGGGCTGGCGCTGCATGACCGTGGGGGCCTGCAGCTCAAGCTCACGGCGCTCGGTGGTCTCGATGTCGCCCTGGCCGTCGATCGGCTTGCCGGTGGGGTCGACCACGCGTCCCAGGAAGGCGTCACCGACCGGCACCGAGAGGACCCGGCCGGTGCGGCGCACCGTCTGGCCCTCTTCGAGGTGGGTGAAGTCACCCAGGACGACGACGCCGATCTCACCGATCTCCAGGTTCTGGGCCAGGCCCAGGGTGCCGTCTTCGAATTCCAGCAGCTCGTTCGCCATCGCCGAGGGAAGACCACCGACGCGGGCGATACCGTCACCTGCATAAGTGACGGTTCCGATTTCCTCGCGCGCGGCGGCGTCGGGCTCGTACGACTGGACGAAGCGCTGCAGCGCGTTCCGGATTTCCTCCGGCCGGATCGTCAGCTCCGCCATCTCACGTATGTCCTTGCTCTCCTTGGCGCCGAATTCCCGCGGCGCCGTGCGTGCTTGCGTTGCGTCGTGTCGTCTGTAGCGTCAACCGGCGAGGCGCCGCCGAACCTCGGCGAGGCGCCCTGCCACGGTGCCGTCGATGACCTCATCGCCCACGCGGATGGAGAGCCCACCCACGATCTCCGGGACGATTTCGATGTTCAGGTGGATGGCCCGGCCGTACACCCGTGTCAGGACGTCCTGCAGACGGGACTGCTGGTCAGCACTGAGCGCCACCGCCGTGCGCACGACCGCGATGTAGCGCTTCGCGCGTTCGGCGACCAGCTGCCCGAAGTGCTCCAGACGCTGTTCCAGGGTACGTCCCCTCGGCCGGGTCACGGCCTCGGTGACCAGGGCAAGCGTTGCCGCGGAGACCTTGCCCGAGAGCAGGTTCTCCAGCAGCGTACGACGGTGCTCCACGGCGACGCCCTCGGAGGTGAGGGCGGCACGCAGCTCCGGCTCGGAGGCGACGATGCGGTCGAACCGGAAGAGCTCGTCCTCCAGTTCGTCGAGCCGCTGCTCGCCCTCAGCGCCGGCCATCGTCGCGTAGACCGCCATCCGCTCGATGGCGTCCACCAGGTCGCGCGGCGTGGACCACGCCGCCTGGACGACGTCGCTGACCACGATGACCGTGGTCGGCGACACCTTCGGCTCCAACAGCTGACCGACCAGACCGGACTTGGCCTCCGCCGGGTTGGCGGGGTCGGCCAGCCACCGACGCAGGGAGTGCTCCTGGCCGAGGAGCGCCACGACCTCGAAGAGCTCGTGGCCCAGCGTCGGGGCGTTGGCCGACGGCAGAACGCTGTCGAGGCGCTCTGTCACCTGCTCCAGCGACGTACGGCTGATACCCCGCATCAGCGCACCTCAGCCTGCTGGGAGCTTTCGGCCTGCTCAAGCTCGGCCAGGAACCGGTCGATGACGCGGTTCTGGGCGGCGCTGTCCTGCAGCGTCTCACCGACGATGCGCTCGGCGAGGTCGGTGGAGAGCGTGCCGATCTCGGCCCGCAGCTGCGCGAGCGCGTGCTGCCGGTCGGCCTCGATCTGGGCGTGCGCCGCGTCAATGATGCGGCGGGCCTCCACCTGCGCCTCTTCGCGCGCCTCAGCGATGATCGCCGCGCGCTGTTCCTTGGCCTTCTCCAGCTCAGCGGCGTACTGGCGGTGCGCCTCTTCGAGCTTCTCGCGGTACTGCTGGCGAGCTTCCTCCGCCTCGGCCTCGGCCTTCTTGGCCCGCTCGATGCCACCCTCGATCTGGTTGGCACGCTCGTCTAGGGCCGCCATCATCTTCGGCCACATCTTGTAGACGATGCCGAGGAGGACGAGAAAGGCGATGAGACCGAAGACGAACTCGTCCAAGTGGAGACTAAAGACGTTCTCTTGTTCGGCTGCCAAGATCATGGCTGGCATCCCCTTCGCGTTGGGCTGACCGGCTGACTAGTTGAGGGCGAACGCGAGAACGAAGCCGAGGATGGCCAGGGCCTCGACCACGGCGAAGCCGAAGATCATCTGGCCCTGCAGGATGCCGCGCGCCTCGGGCTGACGGGCGATGGCCTGCACACCCATGCCGAAGATGATGCCGACACCAATGCCGGGACCGATGGCGGCGAGACCGTAACCGATGGTGTTCAGGCTACCGACGATTTCCATTGTGATTCCCTTTACTCAGACACGCCGACGGTCTGTCGATTCCGTCGAACTGACGTTGATTACCGGAATGGGGTCGCAAAGCGCGCGCACCGCGATTAGTGCGCACCCTCCATGGCCTCACCGATGTAAATGGAGGCCAGCAGGACGAAAACGTAGGCCTGGACGGCCATGATGAACAGCTCGAAAGCGGTGAACACCAGGAAGCCGACCAAGGCGAGACCCGAGTAGCCAACGGAGATCGCACCGAAGAGCGGACCCATAGGCGAGGTCGGGTTGAACATGTACCAGCCTGCAGCGGCGAACAGCGCCAACAGCAGGTGCCCGGCGAACATAGTCGCGAAAAGCCGGACCGAGTGGGTGAGCGGACGGATGATGAAGTTCGAGAGCGCTTCGATCGGCACCACCACGGGCAAGATCCACACGGGGACACCACTGGGGACCAGGCGCGCCCTGACGTGCCCGCCGAAGCCGTGCCGACGGATACCGATCGTGTTCCACAGGAGGAAGACCGCGAGCGCGAGGACCACGGGGAAGGTGAGGCGGGAGGTGACCGGGAGCTGAAGGCCGGGGATGATACCCATCACGTTCATCGAGAAGATGAACAGAAACAGGGTCACCATCAGCGGGAGGAACTTGTCGCCCTCCTTACCCATGGTGGTCCGGGTGATGTTGTCCCGGATGAAGAAGACCAGCAGCTCGGCCATGCTCTGCCCGCGGCCGGGCACGACCTTGGACCTGCGGGTGGTGAAGTACCAGAATGCCGCCACCACAAGGAACGCGACCACCAGAAGCAGCAGGTACTTGGTAATCCCGGCGGTCCCCGGAAGACCGAAGTCGACCCACGGCTTGGGGAAGAAAAGCTCTGTGCCAGGAGCTTCGAATCCGCATCCGGTGCCGAAGATGTGGCAGCCTTCGTCGGCGGCGGCGCTGTACACGTCAGCACTCACGGCGAATCCTTTCGTCGTGACGCAACTCAATCCTCGATGTATAGGGCGGTACCGCGCCGCTCTCGGGGAGCAGCGCACTACCGGGCTGGACGGTCAGGACCGGACGTACTGGGTGATGATCAGATAGATCGCGCCGACCAAGCCCAACAGGAGGCCGATGGGCAGGAACAGCGCCTCGTAGCCGAGTGCCCGGTCCACTAACCAGCCCGCGCCACCCCAGAAGGCCAGGCCCCCCAGCAGATACGAGATGATCGTGAGGCCGCTGGCGGACTGAGGACCTGTGTCCTCGCCCTCGCCTGGACGGTCGTTCATCTCGCTCCGGAAGATAGCAGTAGGTGAATACAGTGCGCACACCACCCCGGCTACGCGGGGTCACCGCTGTTCCTCGATCGATGTGGCGTCTTCGACCGGCTCAATGTACGGGCGCTTCACTCGAACGCTCATGAAGGCGTGCCCAGTAAGCCAGGCGACGACGCAGACCAACGTGGTCAGCGCGAACGCGTTGCCGTCGAAGGCCGTGGTGCCCTTGAAGATGATCAGCGCCACTGCAAGGATCCCGACCTTCGTGGTGTAGACCAGAAAGGCTACCGGCAGCAGCAACTCCGGGCGACGCTCCCCCGTCCACGCGATGATGACCGCGGAGACGGCGAAGAAGACGATGACCAGCAGGGTGCCGAGAACAGCGCCGATGAGCCCATGCGTACCCGCGATCGCGAACGCAACGATCATCGCGATCAGGCCGACGACTGCGGTGGGAATCGCGGCGCCACGGAGGACCCGGGCGTCGTGTTCCTGCATTGAGGCTCCGGTGAATGTTCAGTGGGGTGCTTGCTCGTGAAAGCTATCACAAGGATTTCGGCGCTGGCCCCGGGGTGACCTTTACGCGCGTCTTACACGCGCGAAATGTCCCTGTCTTACCGGATTTCGGGGTCCTCTGTAAGGTATCTCACCGGTTCGGCATAGCACCATCCGCATAGTTCGCCTGGCATTCACGCCCTGTTCACCTTCTCGGACGCGGAGCCTGGTCACTCCCTCGCGGCCGAAATGTGATCTTTTGTGCTTGATCGCGCCTGCTGTCGGCGTCGCCGACGGCGCAGCCGGGGCAGGGTGATCAGGCCTACGGCACAGAGCGCTACCAATGTGGTCACGGTCAGGATCATCACCGGCTGGTCGAACACGGCGAGTGACACCGAGGCGAACGCGATGATCGCCGCCCACAGGTACATCAGCAGCACGGCCCGCGCGTGCGAGTGGCCGAGTTCCAGCAGGCGGTGATGGAGGTGCTTCTTGTCCGGGGCGAACGGCGACTTGCCCGCCAGCGTCCGGCGGACCACCGCGAGCACCAGGTCGGCCAGCGGCAGCGCGATCACCAGCAGCGGGAGCAGGACCGGCAGGAAGACCACCAGGCCGTGGTGGACGCCGACCGCGCCGTCCTGCCCGCTGTTCGCCGCGGTGTTGGCGTCGAACTGGCCGGTCACGGTGATGGTGATCGAGGTCAGCAGCAGCCCGAGCAGCATCGACCCGGTATCGCCCATGAACACGCGGGCCGGGTTGAAGTTGTGCAGCAGGAACCCGATGCACACACCGGCCAGGATGATGGCGATCATGGCGGGGTAGGACTGCCGCTCGAAACCCTGGTCGACGGCGGCCACGTAGTAGTAGGCGAAGAAGGCGAACGCCGATATCGCCACGATGCCGGCCGCTAGGCCGTCGAGGCCGTCGGCGAAGTTGACCGCGTTGATCGTGACCACGATCAGCAGGACCGAGATCAGCGCCCCGAGCCACGGGCCCAGCGAAAGCGTTGTCCCGGGTAAGGGCAGCCAGAGCAGCTGCACGCCCATCGACACGAGAATGCCGGCCGCGGCGACCTGGCCGGCAAGCTTGGGGATGGGACCCATCCCCCACCGGTCGTCGACGATGCCGATGACGGTGATCAGTCCCCCGGCCAGCAGCAGCGCCATCCAGGTGTTGTAGACGAACACTTCCTGCAGGTGCGGGAGCTTCGCGGAGATCAGCAGTGCGGCGGCGAAACCACCGTAGATGGCGATCCCGCCCAGGCGCGGGATGGGCTCACTGTGCACGTCGCGATCGCGGACCGGCGGGACCGCGCCGAAGGTGATGGCCGCGCGCCGGACGAAGGGGGTCAGCAGATAGGTGACCGCCACGGCGATGACAAAGGTGAGCGCGTACTCACGCACGACGTGTCCTCGAAGCCTTTCGTTTCAGCGCACCGGCGAGCACGGCGGCACGACTCCCGGTGGAGGCGGACATCAGAGACGGAACATCCCCCGCGAACCTAGCACTCCCGCGGCGGTTCGTCGTCGGATTCGTCCCCGTCATGCTGTCATTGACGCCCTTCCACTCCCGGAACCGCCCGCCCCTCCGTTGATCGCGGCGATATCGACCGAATAACAGCAAAAATTCGGTCGATATCGCCGCGATCAACGGAGGAGGCGCGATGGGGGCCGACATGGTGTGGGGAAACTCAGTTTCCGCGGTCCGCGGCGCTGTCCGGGCCGTCGGACTTCTGGTCGCCCGTCGATGTCGCTTCGTCGGGGGCCTTCCCGCTCTCCGCCTCACCCTCAGCGGAGCCCTCGGCGCCAGGTGCCTCTGCAGCGTCCTCCTCGTCCTGTGGAGCCGCGGGCTTGGGCTTGACCTCCCCGATCACCGTGCCGCACACCGCGCGCAGCCGCTCGATGGAGATAGCCCCGCTGCGCAGAACGCGCGGGACCGCGTAGGTCAGGTCGACGATGGTCGAGGGGGTGGCGTCGCTGCTGCCCGGCCCGCCGTCGAGGTAGACGGCGACGCTGTCGCCCAGCTGCTCGGCCGCCTCCGCCGCCGTAGTCGCCGCCGGCTGCCCGGAGATGTTGGCGCTGCTGACCGCCATGGGCCCGACTTCCTTGAGGAGTTCGAGCGCGACCGGGTCCATCGGCATGCGCACCGCCACGGTGCCCTTGGTGTCGCCGAGGTCCCAGGAGAGGCTGGGTGTCGCGGTGCAGACGATGGTGAGGGGGCCGGGCCAGAACTCCTCGATGAGGTCCTGCCCGTGCGTGCCGAGATCGTCGATGAGCGCCTGCGCCGCCCGGACCGACCCGACGAGAACCGGCGGCGGCATGTCGCGGCCGCGGCCCTTGGCATTGAGCAGGGAGGCGACCGCGCTCGGACTGAACGCGTCGGTGCCGATCCCGTAGACGGTGTCGGTGGGCAGCACCACCAGCTCACCGCGGCGCACGCAGGACGCGGCGTCGGCGATGCCGTCCTTGCGCTGCGCGTCGTCGGCGCAGTCGTAGCTGCGGCTCATCTGTGGATCACCATTCCAATCCCTCTGGAGACGTGCCTCGTCGCGGCGGATCTAGTCGTCCGCTCTGCGCATGACCACGAAACGATCCCGGTAGGCGAGGTCCTTGCGGTTGCGGACGTCGCGCCAGCCCGCTTCCTCGGGGAACAGGTGCGGGATGTCGATGCCTTGGCCGTCGCCGTGTTCGATCGCCATGGCGCCCCCCGGTCTCAGCAGGCGGCGGCCGACTGCTTCCAGTGCCCGGATCATGTCGAGGCCGTCATCGCCCGACCAGAGCGCGGGGCCGGGGTCGTAGTCGCGGACCTCGGGCGGGATCTGTCCGGAGTCGTCGGTGGGGACGTAGGGGGGGTTGGTGATGAGCAGGTCGACGCTGCCGTCGAGTTCGGGCAGGGCGGTGCGCATGTCGGCCTGGTGCGCGGTGACGCGGTCGCCGTGACCGCTGTTGGAGATGTTGCGCTTGGCCCAGGCGAGCGCGTCGGAGTCGATCTCCACCGCGTGCACGCGCGAGCGCGGGACCTCCTGGGCGATGGAGATGGCGATGGCGCCGGACCCGGTACCGAGGTCGACCACGAGGGGGTCGGCGACGTCCATGGCGCGCAGGGTGTCGATGGCCCAGCCGACCATTATCTCGGTCTCGGGCCGGGGCACGAACACGCCGGGGCCGACCTGCAGCTCCAAGTAGCGGAAGTAGGCGCGCCCGGTGATGTGCTGCAAGGGTTCGCGCGCCTCGCGGCGGGCGACGCACTCCCAGTACAGGGCGTCGAAGTCGGAGTCGGGAACCTGGTGCAGCTCTCCTCGACGAACGCCGTGCACAAACGCCGCGAGTTCCTCGGCGTCGGTGCGAGGCGAGGCGACACCCGCCTCGGCCAGCCTCAGCGTGGCCCGCGCGACCTCGTCGAGCAGGAAGTTCATGACTGCGCCTGCTCCAGCCTTTCCTTGGTGTCGGCGTCCATGAGCGCCTGCAGCACCCCGCCCAGCTCCCCGTTGAGGACCTGGTCGAGGTTGTAGGCCTTGTAGCCGATCCGGTGGTCGGAGATCCGGTTCTCCGGGAAATTGTAGGTGCGGATGCGCTCCGAGCGGTCGACCGTGCGGACCTGGCTCTTGCGCTCGGCGGCGGCCTCCGCCTCAGCGGCGGCCTCGGCCTCGGCGTACAGCCGGGCGCGGAGGATCCGCAGCGCCTGCTCCTTGTTCTGCAGCTGGCTCTTCTCGTTCTGGCACGAGACGACGATGCCGGAGGGCAGGTGGGTGATGCGGACGGCGGAGTCGGTGGTGTTGACGCTCTGGCCGCCGGGACCGGAGGAGCGGTAGACGTCGATGCGCAGGTCGTTGTCGTTGATCTCGACCTCGACCTCTTCCGCCTCGGGGACCACCAGGACACCCGCGGCGGAGGTGTGGATCCGCCCCTGGGACTCGGTCACCGGCACGCGCTGAACGCGGTGCACACCCCCCTCGAACTTGAGCTGCGGCCACACGCCCTGGCCGGGCTCGGGGGTGCCCCGGTTCTTGAAGGAGATGGTGATGTCCTTGTACCCGCCGAGTTCGGAGGGGGTGGCGTCGATGACCTCGGTCTTCCACCCCTGGCGTTCGGCGTAGCGCAGGTACATCCGCACGAGGTCGCCGGCGAACAGGGCGGACTCCTCACCGCCCTCACCGGCCTTGACCTCCATGATGAGGTCCTTGTCGTCGGCGGGGTCGCGCGGGACGAGCAGCACGCGCAGGCGCTCGGTCAACCGCTCCTTCTCCGCCGTGAGCTCCTTGGCCTCCTCGGCGAAGGCGGGGTCCTCGGCGGCGAGCTCTTGGGCGGCCTCGATGTCGCTCTCGACCTGGTTGAGCTGGCGGTAGGCGGAGATGATGGGCGTGAGCTGGGAGTACCGCTTTCCCAGGCGGCGCGCCTGACCCTGGTCGGCGTGCACGGCGGGGTCGGCGAGCTGCTGCTCCAGCTCGTAGTACTCACCCAGAAGGTCGTCCAGCTTCACGTTTCGTCCTCATCGGTAGCGTCGGTGATCGCCCGGTGCACTCCCCGCGTAAAGGTGTGGGGGGCGCGGTCTCGTCGAACCTCGTGCCGCGGCTCCGGTCGCGTGTGCCCTCGGGCGGGTGCGACCGGAGCCGCTGGGGCAGACGCTACTTGCGCTTGCCGAAGCGCTGCTCGAAGCGGGCGACCCGGCCGCCGGTGTCCATGATCTTCTGCTTGCCCGTGTAGAAGGGGTGGCAGGCGGAGCAGATGTCCGCGCGGATCTTGCCCTCTGTGACGGTGCTGCGGGTCACGAAGCTGTTGCCGCAGGTGCAGGTCACCTCGGTGACAACGTACTCGGGGTGGATGTCGGCCTTCACGTGGATCTCCTCGCTAGGGCGGTCGCCGGACGCATGCCGATGGTGGTCGCTGCGATGAACGAGGTTCCCCGCGTCGGCGGGGAGCACCGAATGGCCTGCGCGAACCGGTACCGCGACGGTCACATGACCTGGGATGGCCCCCGCACGTACGGGGGCGATTCTTCCTCTACCAGTCTGCCAGACCTTCAACCCCGAACCGACCAGCCGCTATTCCCGCCCGGCGGGGAGAGGCGCCGTGCGGCGCGCTGACGTGCGCGCGGCGGGCCGCCCCGACCGTCGCCCGACCCTGCCCGGCCCGCATCGACGCGGGGCGCATGCGCGTACGTGAGGCCCCGCGAACGCGAAACGGCCCGCTCCCACCTGCGTGGTGGGAGCGGGCCGTCCGTGCGCGGGCCTTCGCGGGGTCAGCCGTCGTTGGACCCCGGGGTGCTCTTCTGCACCTGCATCAGGAACTCGGGGTTGCTCTTGGTCTCCTTGATCTTCTCCAGGAGCAGTTCGAGACCCTGCTGGGCGTCGAGGCCGTGCAGCACCCGGCGGAGCTTCCAGATGATGTTGAGCTCCTCGCTCGACATCAGGATCTCCTCCTTACGGGTGCTGGACTGGATGACGTCGACGGCGGGGAAGATCCGCTTGTCCGCGAGCTGCCGGTTGAGCTTCAGCTCCATGTTGCCGGTGCCCTTGAACTCCTCGAAGATGACCTCGTCCATCCGGGAGCCGGTATCGACCAGCGCGGTGGCGAGGATCGTCAGCGAGCCGCCGTTCTCGATGTTGCGGGCCGCGCCGAAGAAGCGCTTCGGCGGGTAGAGCGCGGTGGAGTCGACACCACCGGACAGGATGCGCCCGCTCGCCGGTGCGGCGAGGTTGTAGGCGCGCCCGAGCCGGGTGATGGAGTCGAGCAGCACCACGACGTCCAGGCCCATCTCGACGAGTCGCTTGGCGCGCTCGATGGCGAGCTCGGCGACCGTGGTGTGGTCCTCGGCCGGGCGGTCGAAGGTCGAGTTGATGACCTCGCCCTTGACCGTGCGCTGCATGTCGGTGACCTCTTCGGGCCGCTCGTCGACGAGGACGACCATGAGGTGGCACTCGGGGTTGTTCTCGGTGATCGCGTTGGCGATCGACTGCAGCACCATCGTCTTACCGGCCTTGGGCGGCGAGACGATGAGTCCGCGCTGGCCCTTACCGATCGGCGACACGAGGTCGATGATCCGGGTCGTCGGGACGTTCGGCTCGGTCTCCAGGCGCAGCCGCTCCTGCGGGTACAGGGGCACGAGCTTGGAGAACTCGGGCCGGTTGCGTGCCTGGTCGGGCGCCATGCCGTTGATGGTGTCGAGCCGCACGAGCGCGTTGAACTTCTCGCGTCGCTCTCCCTCGCGGGGCTGGCGCACGGCACCGGTGATGGCGTCGCCCTTGCGCAGGCCGTTCTTGCGCACCTGGGCCAGCGACACGTAGACGTCGTTGGCGCCCGGCAGGTAGCCGGTGGTGCGTACGAACGCGTAGTTGTCGAGGATGTCCAGGATGCCGGCGACCGGCAGCAGGACGTCGTCCTCATTGATCACGGGCTCGGTGTCCTGGCGGTCACGCCCGCGGCGGTCGCGGCGGTCGCGGCGCCGTCCGCGGCGACGGCTGCCGGAGCCGAAGTCGTCGTCGGAGTTGTCGCGGCCGCTCTGGCCGCCGCCCTTACGACCGTTGTCCTGGGACGACGTGTCGGTGGCGGCGGTCTCCTCGCGGTTGCCGCGGTTGCGGCGGTTGCGCTGACGCTCGCGGCCGCCCGAACCGGACTGGCCAGACTGGCCGCTCGCGGAGTCGGAGCCGCTCTTCTGCGGGGTACTTGATGTCTTGGTCACGCTGCTCGCGGTGGTTGAGGGGTCGCTGCCATCCGACGGCCTGTTCTGGTTCTGGTCACCGGAGTCGTCACCGCGCTTGCGGGACGAGCGGCGGTTGCGAGCGGGCTTCTCAGTACGCTCAGCCTGCTCCTTTGCCCCCTCATCGGTCGCGACGGGGGCCTCGGTGCTCACCGGAGCGTCCTTCGTCGTCCCGCTGTCCGTGGACTTCGCGGCGGAACGGCGGTCGGAGGACGCGCCGTCGGTGTCGTCGACCTTACCGCTTCCGGCCCGATTCTCAGAGGTCTTCGAGCTTTTCCTGGCCGGCGGGCCGGAAACCGGACCGCCCTGCTTGGCTTCGATGGCGGCGATGACGTCGTTCTTACGCATCCGCCCCGTGCCCGTAATGCCGAGACTCGACGCGAGCCGCTGGAGCTCCGTGAGCTTCAGAGCGGACAGACCGGTGCTACCGCTTCCGGTCCGGCTCCGGGCCGCCGCGCTCTTGCCTGCTGAAGGGGCGGCGTCGCCGGCTTCCGCAGCGGACGCGGTCTGATTGTTCTGCGTACTGACCGCCGCGTCCGTGTGGAGTTCGGTGGTGTCGCTCACTAAGGGTCCTTCCCAAGGAGCGGGCTCAAGCCGTCATCGTGTCTGTAACGGCCGGCCCGGTGGTGCGAACCGGCGGGGGCCGGGTCGGGCTTGCCCCACCTGGATGTCATCGGGAACCGGCGTGCGGCTCCTACCCATTCACGGCGGGCTTTGGGTACAGCCAGACGTTGGGGCGATGAGCTCGGTAGTGCCGCCCGTGGACCATTCTGTCGCTCTCGCCGAACGAGGAACCGACTTCGGTGGGGTGGGCAGAGCCACGGGTGCGCCGCGAACTCGACACAGTGATCACCGGGTGTAGCGCTCGCATGGAGACGACCACGTGCGCATCGGACGCGGAGAACACTGTGGCGGATGAGCACACGCCCCGCAACGGGGCATCTGGTGCTTCACCTAGCCTAACACCACCGGAGCCCACAGCTATTCCTCGACACAGGTCTATGAACGGGGAGAACTGATCCACACCCCTGCCGGATCGATTGTTAAGGGGCGTATGTGCCAACCAGTACCCGTTCGCTCCCGTATTGAATCAACCAGGTCCCCACTGATTTGCGCGACGTTTCCCACTACATCGGGGATCCCGTCGTTCGCGTCGGCCACGGGGGCGTGGGCCAGGACCAGCACGGTGGGCCCGGCACCCGAGACTACGGCGGGGAGGCCGGCGTCTTTTCGCAGCTGCTGAATGAGCGCCGCGCTTGCGGGCATGGCTGGCTCCCGGAAATGCTCGTGGAGCCGGTCCTCGGTGGCTTCTAAGAGCATTTCCGGGTGGCCGGAAACGGCCGCGACGAGCAACGCGGAACGCCCGGCGGTGAAGGCCGCGTCGGCGTGCGGTACGGACGCGGGGAGCAGACCGCGCGCACGCTCCGTGGACAACTGCTCGTCGGGGATGCACACCACCGGGCGCAGCCGTGGCGAGGGCGGCAGTGAGAGCGCTCCCCAGCCGGCCGCGCCGCGCCAAGCGATGGTGAACCCGCCGTAGACGCACGGCGCGACGTTGTCGGGGTGCCCCTCGATGTCGGCCGCGATCGAGAAGACGTGGTCCCGGTCCAGCTCACCGGTGGCCGTGTCGCCCCTGCCCAGGAACACGGCCGCGGCGGTGACGCCCGCGACGATCGCCGAGGCCGAGGACCCCAGCCCCCGACCGTGCGGGATGTTGTTGCGGCACCGCAGGTCCAGGCCGGGCAGGGGCTGCCCGGCGGCCTCGAACGTACGCCGCATCGCCGTCACGACCAGGTGGGAGGCGTCGCGCGGCAGGGCGTCGGCGCCCTCACCGGCGATGTCGACGGTGACGCGGCCGTCGTCGCGGAGAGTGACCTCGATCTCGTCGTGCAGCCCCAGGCCCAGGCCCAGGGCGTCGAACCCCGGGCCGAGGTTGGCGCTGGTGGCGGGGGTACGGACGAGCACCCCGGCGGGGCGCGGCTGAGACATCACGTGACTCCCAATTGGGTGGAGGCGGAACCGTCCCCGTCTACGCGGGGAGCGAAAGCGTTCGGGTCGCCGGAACCGGATCCGGACGCCGAAAATACGACAAATTGGCCGGATCCGGTCATTGTCCTAACGGGGCCGCCAGGTCTCTCCGGACGGCTCGCCACCAGTGGCGAGCGGCGCACGGCGACCGGCTGGCCGGATGCGGCCGCCTCAGGCGAGACCGAGCGCGGTGGCCGCCGCCTGCGCGTCGACCGGGACGGTCGTCGCGGCGGAGGCCCCGGCCAGCGCCCAGTCGGGATCCTTGAGGCCGTTGCCGGTGACCGTGCACACGACGCGGCTGCCGCGCTCGATGTGGCCCCGCTCGACGGCCTGCACCAGACCGGCGACGCTCGCGGCCGATGCGAGCTCGACGAAGACGCCCTCCTCGGCGGCGAGCATCCGGTACGTGGACAGGATCTGGCGGTCGGTCACCGAGTCGATGCGTCCGCCGGACTCGTCCCGCGCCGCCTCGGCGTGGCTCCACGAAGCCGGGTTGCCGATGCGGATGGCGGTGGCGATGGTGCGCGGCTCCTGCACCGGCTCGCCCCCGACGATCGGCGCGGCGCCACTGGCCTGGAAGCCGAACATGCGGGGCCTGCCGGTGGAGACGCTGTCAGCGGCGTACTCCTTGTACCCCATCCAGTACGCGGTGATGTTGCCGGCGTTGCCCACGGGGACGCAGTGCACGTCGGGCGCGTCGCCGAGGGCGTCGACGACCTCGAAGGAGGCCGTCTTCTGCCCCTGCAACCGGTACGGGTTGACCGAGTTGACCAGCGCGACCGGGTAGTCGACGGACAGCTTCTGGGCCAGTTCCAGGCAGTCGTCGAAGTTGCCCTCGACCTGCAGCAGCTTCGCGCCGTGGACCAGCGCCTGGGCCAGCTTGCCCATGGCGATCTTGCCCTGCGGTACGAGCACCGCGCAGGTCATCCCCGCGCGCACCGCGTAGGCGGCGGCGCTGGCGCTGGTGTTGCCGGTGGAGGCGCAGATGACGGCCTTGGCGCCCTCTTCGGCCGCCTTGGTGATGGCCATGGTCATGCCGCGGTCCTTGAAGGACCCGGTGGGGTTGAGCCCCTCGACCTTGAGGAACACCTCACACCCCGTCAGCTCCGACACCCGGTTGGCGGGTACCAGTGGCGTTCCGCCTTCCATCAGAGTGACGACCGGGGTGTTCGCGTTGACAGGAAGGCGGTCGCGATACTCCTCGACGACCCCTCGCCACGCCCGTGCCATGCTCACGACAGGGCCCTTTCGAGTGGGTGGGACTTGCGGTGGAAAATCTCGTTCGTCAGGCGGCGCGGTCCGCCGTCTCCGGCGGCCGCGCGATACGGGACACGGCCGATCCGGCCATCCCGAACCCGCGGAGATGATCTGCACCGATTCTAGGCCCCAGGGCTCGCGACCCGGGAATCCGCCGCCCGGTGGTCTCGGCTGGTGGGACAAGGTGCGGCGGCTGGGGTCTGCTGGGCGGCCTTGTCGGCGTTGTTCCTTTCCGGTGTTCTTGGGTGAAAAGCAGCAGCGAGGGCGGAAGGGGGTGGGGGGCTCCCTTCCGCCCACCGGGTGGGGCCGGGTGGCCCCACGGGCGGGAAAGCGCTGTCCGCACCCCTGTCAGCGATGATCATGGCGATTCTTCCGGCAAAACGGACAGAATCGGGACTCTCCCCATGATCATCGGCGGGTGCTGCTTTTCGCCACAGAACACCGGGAGGATGGAAGCGGGCAAGGCCGCCCAGCAGACCCGGTTTCCCTCACGCCGACGTCAGCTGTCGCCGCCGAACGCCTCGACGCGCATCACACTGGCGACCGACCGGACCATGTCGAGCGCGTGCAGCTGCTCGACGGTCGTCGCCAGCGCGGCATCCGGGGCCTGATGGCTGACCAGGACCAGCTGGGCGTCGTCGCCGAAGCCCTCCTGGCGCACGTTCTTGATGGAGACACCGTTGTTGGCGAAGATCTCGGCGACACGGGCGAGCACACCCGGCCGGTCGGCGACGTCGAGCGCAACGTGGTAGCGGGTGATGGTGTCCCCCATCGGGTGCACCGGAAGCCCGGTGTCGTGGGCGCCCTCGGGCGCCGCGGCCGACACGCGCCGGTTGCGGGCGACGGCGACGAGGTCGCCGAGGACCGCGCTGGCGGTGGGCGCGCCACCCGCGCCGGCTCCGTAGAACATCAGCCGCCCGGCCGACTCGGCCTCGACGAACACCGCGTTGTAGGCCTCGTTGACGGTGGCCAGCGGGTGCTCTCGCGGGAGCATGACCGGGTGCACGCGCACGCCCACCGACGCACCGTCGGCGGAGCGCTGACAGATGGCGAGCAGTTTGACCACGCAGCCCATGGCCTTGGCGCTGGCGATGTCGCCCGCGGTGACCTCCGTGATGCCCTCGCGGTGGACGTCGGCCGCGGTGACGCCCTGGGTGTGGAAGGCCAACCGGGCCAGGATCGCGGCCTTGGCCGCGGCGTCGAACCCCTCGACATCGGCGGTCGGGTCGGCCTCGGCGTAGCCGAGCGCCTGCGCCTCCTCCAGCGACTCGGCGAAGCCCGCGCCGAGCGTGTCCATCCGGTCGAGGATGAAGTTGGTGGTGCCGTTGACGATGCCCATCACGCGGTGCACCGTGTCCCCCGCCAGCGAGTCGCGCAGCGGGCGCAGCAGCGGGATCGCCCCGGCGACGGACGCCTCGTAGTAGACGTCGACTCCGGCCTCGCGGGCGGCGGCGTGGATCGTGGCGCCGTCCTCGGCGAGCAGCGCCTTGTTGGCGGTGACGACCGACTTGCCCGACTTGATCGCCGCGAGGATCAGCGAGCGCGCGGGCTCGATCCCGCCGATCACCTCGACCACCAGGTCGATGTCGTCCCGCGTCACCAGGCCCATGGCGTCGGTGGTGAACAGCTCCGGGTCGAGCCCCGTGCCGCGGGACCGCCCGAGTCGGCGTACGGCGATGCCGCCGATCTCCAGGGGGGTCCCGATACGCGAGGCGAGTTCGTTCGACTGCTCGTTGAGCAGGCGAACCACTTCCGCGCCCACAACGCCGCATCCGAGCAGCGCCACCTTCATTGCCATCTGGGGGTGACTCCCACTTCTCTCATTTCGTGCCGGTCGGAGATCATCGTGGCCCTCTCCTTCTCTCCGAGGGCCGCAGCCACTCAGCCTACGTCCAGGCGGAGCAGGTCGTCCTCGCTCTCCCTGCGCATCAGCGTCCGGGAGGCGCCGTCGCGCACGGCGACGACAGCGGGGCGCGGCAGGTGGTTGTAGTTGCTGGCCATGGAGTAGCAGTAGGCACCGGTCGCCGCGACCGCCACGAGGTCGCCCGTGCGCAGGTCCGCCGGGAGGTAGAGGTCGTGGACGATGATGTCGCCGCTCTCGCAGTGCTTGCCGACGAGGCGGGAGAGCATGGGCTCGGCGTCGCTGCCGCGGGAGGCCAGCACGCAGGTGTACTCGGCGCCGTAGAGGGCGGTGCGGATGTTGTCGCTCATTCCGCCGTCCACGCTGACATACGTCCGGATGCCCTCGACGTCCTTGATCGTGCCGACCTCGTACAGGGTGATACCGCAGGGCCCGGAGATCGCGCGGCCGGGCTCCACGGCGATCCGCGGCACCGGCAGCCCCGCCGCCGCGCACTCGCGGTGGACGATGGCCAGCAGGCTCTCGGCGATGGCCTTGGGGGACAGGGGAGTGTCGGAGGAGGTGTAGGCGATGCCGAGCCCGCCGCCGAGGTCGAGTTCGGAGAGCGTCACGCCGAGGCGGGCGTGGATGCGGGTGAGGAACTCGGTGACGCGCCGCGCGGCGACCTCGAACCCGGCGGTGTCGAAGATCTGCGAGCCGATGTGGGAGTGCAGGCCGACCAGCTCGATGTGCTCGGCGGCGAGAACGCGGCGGACCGCCTCCTGGGCGGCGCCGGTGCTCAGCGCGAAGCCGAACTTCTGGTCGTCGTGGGCGGTCGCCACGAACTCGTGGGTGTGGGCCTCGACTCCGGTGGTGACGCGGATCAGCACCTTCGGCACGCGGCCGTGTTCGGCGGCCAGCCGGTCGAGGCGGTCGATCTCGTCGAAGGAGTCGACGATGATCCGGCCGACCCCGACTTCGACCGCGCGCGCCAGTTCGGCCTCGGACTTGTTGTTACCGTGCATGCCGATGTCCTCGGCGGGGAAGCCGGCCGCCAGCGCGACGGCGAGTTCGCCGCCGCTGCACACGTCGAGCTTGAGGCCTTCCTCGTGCACCCACCGGGCGACGGCCTTGGTGAGCAGTGCCTTGCCCGCGTAGTAGACGTCGCCGCCGGTGTGGGCGAAGGCGTCGCGGTAGTCGCGGGCGCGGGTCCGGAAGTCCTCCTCGTCCAGGACGAACAGAGCGGTCCCGTGCTCGCGGGCGAGCTGGGACACGCCGATGCCGCCGATGGTGATCTCACCGTCGACGCGCCGGGCCGTGGCCGGCCAGACGCGGGGGTCGAGCTCGATGAGGTCCTGGGGCGGGCTCGGCGGGTGCTCCTCGGGGAGCACGTCGGCGTGGCGCGGGCCTGCTGGGTGGGCGTAACGGCTCATGGGCGTGCGCTCTCGGATGGGTTCGATGGGTGGTGCGTCATGTGCGGCGAGTCCGGCCGATCGGCGACGGCGCGCGGCCGTTCCGGGCGGCGGGACGCACGGTTGTGCGGGCCGGGGCCCGGTTGTTCACAGCCGTGTGGGCGCGGACACACCGAGCAGGGACAGCCCCGTTCTGAGCACACCGGCCGCCGCGGCACACAGTTCGAGCCGCGCGGCGATGCCCTCCCCGCTGGTGCCACCGGCCCTTTCCGGACCGATTGCGTCCCCGATTACGGCACCGCGGGATTCCCGCCATTCATGGTAGGCAATAGCCAGACCTTCGAGGTAGCGCACCAGGGTATGCGGCTCTCGACGACGCCCCGCGGTGGCGAGAACGCCGGGTCCGTCGAAGAGTATGCCGATAAGCGCGGCGGCCGCGGGTTCCTCCAGAGCCGCGACGGCGGCGGGGGTGAGCGTGATGGTCGCACTGGGATCAGAGTGGCCAGACGCCGCATGGCCGGAGCTGGCCGCGCGATGTTCACCCGAAGGGGCGGGGGCGGCCGTGGCCACCGGTTCACCGCGCATCCCCGAGCCACGGGACGGACGGGTGGCCGCGGGCGCTCCGGCCGGGTCGGACCGGGCCGGGAGTGCTCTGGCGGGTAGCGCCGGAACGTCCCAGCCAGAGGCGTACGCCCAGGCCAGACTGGTGACAGCGTGCGCGTGCGCGTAGCGGACGAGAAACGCGGGGTTGGCGTCGGTATGCCGCGCCCAATTGCCCGGATTCTCGGATGTGGGGACGGCGGGGAGTCCGGGACCGGTCTCCTCGCCTCGGCGCGGCCGGTCGGGGATGGATCGGCAGAACGCGACGCGGGCGCTGGCTTCACCGATAACGGCCAGCAGGCGGGCGACGGGACCGTAGGGGCGCTGCGCGTCGAGGTAGGGATCGCGCCAGGACACCTCGGGGATGCACGCGACTCCGGCGGAGGAAGCGCTCAGCGCCGCGGGAGAGGCGTCACGCGCGGGCACCGCCGGGACGTCGACGCGCGCCTCATCAAGGTCACGCGCATGGGCAACCTGCCGCGCGTGGACAATGCGCCGCCGGGCGTCGCCGCGCGCCAGCTCCCTGGCCTCCTCGACGGTGGGGGCCTCATGGAGTTCTGACAGCGCCCACACGGGCCGGTGGCCGCGGCCGCTTGCGCCCCCGGCCGCCGCGTCACCCACCCGGCCGGCCCGCCCACGGTCGGCGTCTCCCGTCTTCTCCGTGTCCTCTGGCCTCTCCATGCTCTCGCCACCCGTGAGATACGCCGCGCCGTCGCCGACGGCGTAGACCAGCGACACGCGGTCGGCGGGGGTGAGGGTGACGTTGATGAAACCGGGCCCCTCGACCGCGGCGTCCACTACCTCCGGCCGCGTGCGCAGTTCTGCGGCGATATCGGCGGCGAGCCGTTCGACGGGCAGCCCTGACAGCCCGGCCAGGCGCATCGGCAGGGCGCTGGCGTAGTCCCTGGGCGCGCCAGCGGGCGGGCGACGCGGCTGAGCGTCGGGAATCCGCGCGGTATCGACCCCGCTCACCTCGGCCGCGGCCGCTCGCAGCAGCTCGTTCACCCACCACGGCGTCGCCCCACGCACCACCGACCGCGCTTCGACCGACGCCGCCGATCGCGCGCCGCCCCGCCTGTTGTTTCTCGCGCTATGGCCGTTCCGCATCACCCGTGCGTCACCCGCCCTGCGGCAACCCGGCGAGGTCGCGCACGATCCGGACGAGTTCGGTCGGCTCGAACGGCTTGGTCAGATACCCGTCGACACCGATCTGCTGCCCGCGCTTCACATCGTCCCCCTGGGCGCGAGCGGTGATGAGGAGGACCTTCATGTCGTGGGTCTCCTCACTCTCCCGGAGCCGCGACGCCGTGACCCAGCCGTCCAGCCGGGGCATCATGACGTCGAGCGTGATCACGTCCGGCCGGACCTCGGCCGCCTGCTCCAGGCAGTCCTCGCCGTCTACGGCGGTGTGCACCTCGAAACCCTCCAGCTGCAGATTGACGCTGATCAGCTGTCGGATCACCTCGTTGTCGTCGACGACCAGTACCCGTGCCAGCACATCATCCACGGCCGTGAGACTAGTGCCCCGTCGGCGCAACCGCCGAGGTATCGCCGAACCCGGGATCAATTGCGCGATCCACCCTCTGCTCCCTGCTAGAGTTATTCCCGCAGCGCGCCCCCTTAGCTCAGGGGATAGAGCAACGGCCTCCGGAGCCGTGTGCGCAGGTTCGAATCCTGCAGGGGGCACACTGAGACACACGCGAAGGGCGTTGACTCCGGCCGGAGTCAACGCCCTTCGCGTTGTGCTGCGCTCTGTCCGAGGCCGGGGGTACGTCCCGACGTGCGACGGGCTGGAGTTGGCGGGACCACGTCGCGACCGCGAGGCCGTCGGGGCACGGTGCCGGAGGAGTGAGGAGCGGCCACCCGGCCCCCGGCGCGGGTTTCGGGGGCGGGGGGATCACCGGGATCGTCCTCGGCTCCGCCGGAGGTAGCGAGAAGCGTGTTCCGCGCCGCCCCGGGCGCGGGCTGGGGTGAAGGCCGCCGTGATATCGAGCAGGAGACGCGAACCGGCATCGCCTGATCCGTCATCCCCGGCGGCGACGGTATTCGGCGGATAAAGGGCAGACACCCCCTTCATCCGGCTCCGGTCAATTGATCGCTCCGGCGCGTTCTGCGCAATTATGACGCGTTGACGATGCTGCTTTCACGGTTTCACCACGAGTGCCTTGGCGAGAGCCACGCGGACCGGCATGGGGAAGAGCAGGATCGCCACCCCTAGGAACCACGAACGTGGTGTCGACACCCCTAACTCCACGGATTGGGCGACTAGGCGACGGGATGCGGATCGACGTCGAATGTGGTGACAGCACCCGTGCGCGTCCGGGGTAAAGACACCCGTGCGGCACACCTCCGTGACCTGCGAAGCTAAAGACATCAGGAAAACTCCGGTAAAAGCTCGGAGGTGGGACGTGCGTTCCGATCGTCGCCCCCACCCGTGGGGCGCGCGCCGCGCACAGCGCCGTATCGCGAGGTGGCGGGGGCTCCGGGAAGCGGCTCGCGCCGCGGCCGCTCCCTGCAGCCGCCAGCCACACGAGCCCGCCTCAAAATCCTTTCTGACCTGGAATTTTGAAATACTCCTCCCGGTTCGCCCACAGGACGGGACTGCGAACATACTTACTACACAAATGACTAAGACGTATGTATACTCACCACCGCAATCCAACCACGCCCCGTGGCCGTTAAGGCCAAAGCGAACAGCACGGCCGGACGTGCACAGCGGCCCGATTCGCCCAACCGGGCGCGCCCACATCGGAAATTGCACGCGCCCGATCCCCCAACTGATATTCTCCCGCGGTGCGAACAGAGATCATAAAACTCACGACATGGTCGACATTCTGCACCATATCCGTTCCATTGCGGGAACTTCAGGACAAGCACATACCCTGTCATAATCATCGAAGGTGGGATCTCTCGCGCGATCGTCGGTAGAACTGAGCGCCCCCGGTGTCCATGAGTTCCGCAATGAACAGGACCGTCTCATACCCCACACGGAGGCACGCCAGCCTTTCGCCCTGCAGCTGAGCGGTCTGTGCAAGCAGTTCAGCGACAAACTGGTGATGGACCACGCCGAACTTCGCGTCCCGGATCGCTGCGTCTTCGGGCTCGTCGGCCCCGAAGGGGCCGGGAAAACGACCCTGTGGTCGATGTCGGTCGGTCTACCGCCCGACCAGGGCGATGTCCGGATCTTCGGAATGGACATGTGGTCGGAACCCTCGCGTGCCAAGGCGGTGCTCGGGGCGTTGCCCGATGAGCCGTCGATTCCCGACCACTGGACCGGCCGGGACTGGCTGACCTCCGTCGCGATATGGAACGGGCTGGACCCGGTCAAGCTCGCGGTCCGCGCCGAGCAGCTGCTGGGCCTGTGGGACCTCACCGAGGCCGAGAGCACGCTCGTCCGGAAGTACTCCACCAGCCTGCGCAAGAAGATGGGGGCTGGTCGTCGCACTGCTGCCCAGTCCCCGACTGCTGATGCTCGACGACCCGTTCGTCGGCGTCGATGACGAGTCCGCCGAAATGATGCGGGACATCCTGCGCGCCTACGTGGCCGATGGCGGCACCGTGGTCCTGTCGACCGAGGCGGAGGACCTGGCCGAGGAGGCGTGCGACGACGCCGCGGTGATCGTCGACGGGCGGTTGGTCCCCGGCCGACCCTGACGAAGGGCGTGCCCACCGGCTGATGAGCACGCCCTGGTGTCGCGCGTGTGCGATCTCTTACGCGCCGATCGATCGTGTGTGAACGTCGTGCCTCGTGCGGCCGGAGGGACGCCGCACGACGGCCCCGTCTCAACTCGCGCAGTCGGCCATGAGCAGGGGGAGCTCGGTCGGCAGATCAGTGCGCCGGTTGACGTTGAGCTTGCGGTAGACCCGGGTCAGGTGCTGTTCGACGGTGCTCACCGTTATGAACAGCCTTCCCCCGATCTCCCTGTTGGTGTGGCCCAACGCCGCCAGGGCGGCCACCCGCCGCTCGGCGTCGCTCAGTATCGCGAACACCTCGGCCTCGGGCGACGACGCCTTGTCGCCGCCGACACCCTCGGGCCCCTCACTGGGGAGCAACCGCTGGCACAGTGCCTCGGCGTTGCAGCTCTTGGCGATCTGCTTGGCACGGCGCGCCATCAGCTGGGCGCGGGCGAACTCGCCGAGCTTGTGGTGAGCGTCGCTGAGGTCCGCGAGGGCCAGCGCGAGTTCGAGCCGGTCACCGCTCTCCTGAAGGCGCTCCACCGCCTCCTTGAGCATCGGCGCCCGCTTCTTGACGTCACTGGTGGCCGCGAGGACCCGCAGCGACATGCCCCGCACCCGCGGGTTCCCGGCCCCGGGCCGCCCCAGCTGCTCGACGACGAGTTTCCGCGCCGTGTCCGGCCGACCGAGGCGCAGGTACACCTTGGCGGACGCGCTTCGCCACGGCAGCAGTCCGGGGAGGTCGAGCTCCCACTCCCTGACCAGCGATCCGCAGGTCTGGAAGTCACCGAGCGCGGCGTGCAGCCGGTTGGAGGCCAGGTAGTAGTGGCCCCGAGCGTAGAGGTAGCGGGGCCAGAACCAGGTCTGCGTCATGTTCTCCGGCACGACCCGCCTGGTCAGCTCCTCAGCCTCGGTAAGCCGACCCATTGCGGTGGTCGCCTGGAGCAGGTGGGCCATCGGCGAGCCGACGACCACCCCCCAGCTCTGCGGAGACATGTCGGTCAGCGCCTGGCGGGCGTACCGCTCGGCCGCCGAGAGGTCTCCCTGGCGCAGCGCGATCCGCGCCCGCATGTCGGCGAGGACCGCTGACCACGCGTGCAGACCGCGGACCTTGGCCTCGTCCCCGAGCGTGACGCACCACTGCACGGCCTTGTCCAGCCGGTCGGCGTGGATGAAGACGAGCAGCGCCCCCAGAACGGATTCGAGAACGGTCTCGGACAGGCGGCAGCTCTGCAGCACCTGCTCGGCCCGGCCGATGGCGTCGTCGCTCCGTCCGTTGTTCATCACATCGGTGAGCGTGGCCTCCGTGCGCACTCCCCGATACCGTCCGACCGTCGTGCCGCCTCTCCCCTGGGCCAGGCGGTCCCGCGGTCCGGGCACCGCCCCCTGCTGCGCCGGACCGTTCGCCATGCAGAAGGGGGTGCCGTCGGCAGCCGGAAGCCGCGGGTGGCACAGCCGCAGCCAGTGCCGGGTGAGGTTGAGTTCCGCCTCCGTGCAGGTGTCGGCCTCGTGCTGTGCTCCCTGGAACCAGTCGAGCGTCTTGGCCGCCTCCACGCCCCGACCGTGCCAGAGCAGGTACCTGCCGAGCGCCATGACGTCGGCGCTCTCCAGGTGCCCTTGCTCGAACGCGGTGGTCAGAGGCTGGATCAGGCGGGCGACCGCCGAGGGGTTGACCCCCCACTGAACGCGTGCGAGCAGCGCCGTGATGACGGCCCGCCTGCGCTCGTCCCCGCAGGCCTGCGCGGCCAGGTCGAGACACCCGATAGCACGCTCCACCGCCCCCATGGCGAGCGCGTGCTTGGCGGCGTCGCGCAGCATCTCCGCCATCCAGTCCTCATCGACGCCACCCCCTGCGGTGATGAGGTGGTCGGCGATGTCGGCCGGATTCTCCCCTTCCTGGTACATCAGCCGCGCCGCACGCAGGTGCATGACCGCCCGGCCCTCGGGCGCCACGTCGCCGAGCACGGCGTCGCGGACCGCTGGGTGCCGAAACCGGACATCGTCGAGCAGGCCCGTCATGTTCAGCGCGGCCATGACCGGCTCGACCGAGGCCGCCTTCACCTTGAGCAGGCGGGCGACCGCGAACGTCGACGCCGACGGGCCGAGCAGCGCCACGGCCTGCGCGACTTCGAGCAGCCGCGGCTCCCAGCGGTGCAGGCAGGACAGGACCGCCTGGCGAAAGGACTCGCCTGTCACGAGGTCCGCCGCGCCGGCGCCACTGTCGGGCGCGGTGTTGTTGTGGTGGTCCTCGATCAGCCCGTGCAGAAGGACAAGGTTGCCGCCGCTGACCGCGTGGTAGACGGGGCACAGCCGTCGGGCGTCCTCGCCGCCCATGTGCTGCCGCAGCAGATCCTCGACGCCAGCGGGGGAGAGCGGCGCCAGCCGGATGCGGCCACAGTTGGGCTGCCGGGTGAGTTCCGCGTGGAACAACGGGTAGGCGGGTCGCGGCTGCTGCCATTCGCTGAGCACCATCATGGCTCGGCTCGATGTCAGCCGCCGTTGGATGTAGAGGAGGGCCTGCAAGCTCGGGCCATCCGCGTGGTGGACGTCGTCGACGCTCAGCACCACGGAACGCTCACGTGCGAAGTCGAGCAGCAGCGCGCACAGCCCGTGGGCGACGTGGGCGTGCCGCTGGCCCAGGGTGACCGGATCCGGTTCGTCAGCGGTGAAGCCCATCGGCTCCGGGCGCAGCAGGTGCTCCACCCGCTCTGCCATCCCGTGGGGAAGGACGGCGGAACGGAACAGCTGGCCCATCACGCCGAGCGGCAGAACGCGCTCCGCGCGTGAACCGGCTGCGCGGAGGACCAGGGCTCCCTGATCGGCGGCCTGCTCCTGAAAGGCGCTCACGAGTTCGCTCTTGCCGCTCGCCCCAGGACCGGTGACCAGCACGACCTGCCCTTTGCCGTTCACACTCTCGGTGAACAGTCGATTCAATGTCTCTAATTCACGTCTCCGCTCCGCCATCTGCATCCGCGTCACCGTCCTCTATTTGCGTCTCTGTATAAAAGGGTGAGTCGGTGAGACCCGGACCCCTCTCTGCCCCACGCCAACCTACCCGCGAGAGAAAGTGAAGTACAAGCGTCTAACTTTGCGACTCTCCGCATGCGGGTGTACACTATTCGGCACTATCGCCGTACCGGTCGGGTGTTTTCCGGTGGTATCGACTAAAGGGCAGCGGGAGCGCGACGAATGGCCACCCGAAGGACAGGCCACAGACTTCCCCCGGTCAACAAATCGCCCACTGAGGGCCGAAGCCGGATAACTGGCGGCCCCCTGAAACACGCGCTTCACACCACGTTCAGGGGCGCTTAATGATGTGAATCCATGGTACTCGAACAGCACACAGTCAGGGCAGCCGCCCCCGACCCGGACGCTGATCACCGGGGCGACCGACGTCTGGGCTGGCGAGGTGGCACGTAGGGCCAGGGCAGCGAGCGACCGGATTCACCCTGGCGTCACGCGATGGACCACGCAGCGTCCTTGACGGAACTCCACTCCTCCTCCAGCGCGCCGGATCCCGCGCTTTTCCATGATCATTTATGCTCGACGAGCCAGAAATGATCTTGGCGCCGCAGAATGTCAAAACGGACCGTTCACTGGAGGATGTGAACCCACGGTCAATGCTAAACGTCGTTCGACTCCACTCCGCCCCGCCCACGCGAGAAGAGGACGTAGGCGGCCCGAACACCGCCGCAGCCACATTCTGCAAGATGTTGAACCTGGGATAATGTCCGGACACGGCCATCCCGCAGACACGGCTACAGGAATTACACGAGTTCACCCCTCGGGGTTTTCGCTTTCGACGAAACGATCATTCCCCGTGAACTCAGGTCCCCATCAGAGCGTCGCACCAAAATCACCACCGGTGACCATTCCGCGCAGCGGTGGGCCGACCTCGCGCCCCGTTCCCGGTCAGCGCCTATTGCAGACCTTTCACCAGCACACCGTCTCAGTCCCGCACCGGTGACCGGCTCTCGATGTGATCGGTCATCACCTTCATCACCGCCGCGGCATGCGCGTTCAGGAAGAAGTGCCCACCCGGGTAGACGTGCAGGTCGAATCCGCCAGTGGTGTGGTCCGCCCACATGCGCGCCTCGTCAAGGGTCACCTGGGCGTCGTCATCGCCGGTCATGGCGATGATCGGGCAGCTCACATCCGGGCCCGGGGTGTAGCGGTAGGTCTCGGCGGCCCGGTAGTCGGCGCGAATGGCCGGCAGGATCATCCGCAGGATCTCCTCGTCCCCCAGCACCGCGGCGTCCGTCCCGCTCATCCGCTTCAACTCGGCGATGATCCGCTCATCGTCCGCGAGGTGGATCCGCTCATCCCGGAACGCCGTTGGCGCCCGCCGCCCCGACACGAACAGGGCGGTCGACCTGACGTCCTCCCGCTCCAGCCGCCGGGCGACCTCGAAGGCCAGCGATGCCCCCATACTGTGGCCGAACATGGCCACAGGGCGGTCGATCCAGGCGCGCAGTTCCGGCACGATCACGTCGGCCAGCTTCTCGATGTCATCGACACACGGCTCGGAACGCCGGTCCTGGCGCCCGGGGTACTGGATCGCGAGCACGTCGACCGCCGGGGACATCGCCTGGGAGACCGGGTGGAAGAACGTGGCCGATCCCCCCGCGTGCGGAAAGCAGATCAAACGCGTGCGGGCCTCCGGCGCCGGGTGGAATCTGCGGATCCACGCGCCGCTGCCTCCGCGTTCTCCTGACTGTGCCGCCTTCACTCCGGTTCCCTTCTGGCCGTGACCGGCCGTCGTCCGGCGTGCGCCACCGGATGTTCCTCCGCCCAGGCCCCGGGCGGGCAGTATCCGCGCCACTGGGTCCACCGCGCCGGCCGCGGAGCCGAATGCTGTGTGCTGGGCGTCCCGCCCCTGCTCCGCATGAGGGCCATAACCGCCACCGTGATCGCGGCGATCTCCTCGTCGTCCGGGGAGCCCCGGACGATCCGCATGAACGGGGCCTCCCGGCCCTCCTGTTCCGCGCCCATCAGACGGGCGGGTTGCCGTGCTTGCGGGCGGGCAGCGGTGCGTGCTTGGTGCGCAGCATCTCCAGGGCGTCGATGAGGGTCGCCCTGGTCAGCGCTGGGTCGATAACGTCGTCAACCAGACCGCGCTCGGCGGCGTAATAGGGGTGCATGAGCTCCTCGCGGTACTCCTTGATCCGCTGTTCCCGCGCCGTCTCGGGGTCGGGGGCGGCGGCGATCTCGCGGCGGAAGACGACGTTGGCCGCGCCGTCGGCGCCCATCACCGCGATCTCGTTGGTCGGCCAGGCGAACGACAGGTCGGACCCGATCGAGCGGGAGTCCATCACGATGTAGGCGCCGCCGTAGGCCTTGCGGACGATGAGCTGGATCCGCGGCACGGTGGCCGCGCAGTAGGCGTGCAGCAGCTTGGCGCCATGCCGGATGATGCCGCCGTGCTCCTGGTCCTTGCCGGGCATGAACCCGGGGACGTCGACCAGCGTCAGCAGGGGGATATTGAAGGCGTCGCAGACCTGGACGAAGCGCGCCCCCTTCTCCGAGGAGTGGATGTCGAGCACACCGGCCAGGGAGGCCGGCTGGTTGGCGACGATGCCCACCACGTGCCCGTCCATCCGGGCGAAGCCGCAGATGATGTTGGTGGCCCAGGACGCGTGCACCTCGAACAGGTCGCCGTCGTCGACGATCTCCTCGATCACCGCGCGCATGTCGTAGGAGCGGTTGGGGTCGGCCGGGACCAGGTCGAGCAGGGTGTCATTGCGCCGGTCGGCGGGATCGTCGCAGTGCACGGCGGGCGGAAGCTCGCGGTTGTTCTGCGGCAGCAGCGACAGCAGGTAGCGGACTTCCTCGATGCACTCCTTCTCGTCGTCGTAGATGAAGCCGCTCGCGCCCGAGACCGAGGCGTGCACCCGGGCGCCGCCGAGGTCCTCGTGGCTGATCTCCTCACCGGTCACCGACTGGACGACGTCGGGGCCGGTGATGTACATCTGCGCGGTGCCCTCGACCATGAACACAAAGTCGGTGAGTGACGGCGAGTAGGTGGCGCCGCCGGCGCACGGCCCGAGCATGACGCTGATCTGCGGGATGACGCCGGAGGCCTGGACATTGCGGCGGAAGATGCCGCCGTAGCCGGCCAGAGCGGTGACGCCCTCCTGGATCCGCGCCCCGGCGCCGTCGCTCAGGGCGACGAGGGGTGCCCCCGCCGACTCGGCCAGGTCCATGAGCTTGTGGATCTTCTCCGCGTGCGCCTCGCCCAGGGAGCCGCCGAAAATTCGGAAGTCGTGGGCATAGACGAAGACCTTGCGGCCGTGGACCAGTCCCCAGCCCGTCACGACACCGTCGGTGTAGGGGCGGCGGGCCTCCAGACCGAAGCCGGAGGCACGGTGGCGGCGGAACCGTTCGATCTCGCGGAAGGTGCCCTCGTCGAAGAGGAGATCGATCCGCTCGCGCACGGTCAGCTTGCCCTTGGCCCACTGTGCCTCGGTGGCCCGCAGTCCGGGGCCCTGGCGGGCAGCGTCGGCGAACTCGCTCAGTTCGGCCACACGCGCCCGCAGGTCAGGGGGTGACGCCGCGCTGTCCGTGGTCCCCGTTCCCCCGATGTCGTCAGCTTCTGTCAGGGTCATCCGCATCCTTCCGTTCGGTCAGGCGATTTCCACGCGACCCGGCCCGGCCGCGGCCGGCGCCTGCCCCCGCGCACCCGTACTCCGGGCCCCGTCCTGGGGGCGGACCGGGCCCGGACATACGTTCGGATAATCAAGCCAACATTCATTAAATCGAGAACTGGTCGAATGTCGCTACAGTTCTCATCCCCTAAGCTCGATGCACTTCCCCCTACTCGCGGCGCCGAGGCGACGACCTCGTGGATCATGCTCTCCCGAAAACGCGCCACTACTCCGCGTGCGTGGTTTCGGCGCGCAGCAATCCCGTCCGCAGCGCCGACTTATGGCCCGCGTCGGATGGCGCGAGCGGAGATGGGCGCTCATAGCGGAAGGCCGCCGGGCACCCATCGAACCGCTCCGGGGTCTGCGCGCCGATGAGGCCGTTGAGGGTGTCCAGTTTTCGTGTCACGACTTAACCATCGGGCACCCCCTTCGCCCTGTCCGCTACCTCCTCAGACACCGGACTCCATCATCTAGCGACGACACGCGAGGAATTCACGATTCTTCCTGGTGCACGGGGACGGTCACCCCCGTGTAGGCGTCGGCCTGTAGGGAGAACAACTGCCGATAGTGCCCGTTGGGGAGGGCCATGAGCTGCCAGTGCGTTCCCTCTTCGACCACCCGGCCGTGGTCGAGGACGTAAATGCGGTCGGCCATCCGCACCGAGGCGAGCCGGTGGGTGATGAGCAGGACGGTGCGCTCGGCCGCCGCGGAGTGCAGGGTGTCGAAGAGCCGATGCTCGGCGCGCGCGTCCAGGGCGGCGGTCGGTTCGTCGGCCACCACCAGGTCGGCATCCCGGTACAGGCCCCGGGCCGCGGCGATGCGCTGCTTCTGCCCGCCGGAGAGGTCGGCACCGTCGACGAACCGCTTGTCCAACAGCGTGTCCAGGCCGTGGGGAAGTTCGGCGACGACCTCGTCGGCGCCGCTCAGCTTCAACGCCCGTTGCAGCCGGGTGTCGTCGGACGATTCCTCCATGGTGATGTTGCGCCGCGCCGACAGCGGCCACTGTGTGTAGTCCTGGCTGATCAAACCGACGCGTGCGCGGTACTCCTCCGGAACGACGGTCGCCAGGTCGACCCCGTTCCACAGCACCGCGCCGCTCTGAGGCGTGTAGAGGCCGGACAGCAGCCGCGCCAGCGTGCTCTTGCCTGAACCGTTCTCCCCCACCAACGCGACCACCTCGCCCCGGCGGATCTCGATGTCCACGCCGCGCAGGGCCGGCTCGTCCGCCCCCGGGTAGGCGAACACGAGACCACGTGTGGACAGCACCTCCAGCGGCCCGGGTAGGGCGCGGCTGGCGGGCTCGGGGAAGCGGGTGCGCGCCTGTTCGCAGAACTCCAGGAAGTCGTAGAAGAACAGCCCGGACTCGTAACAGGCGTTGACGCTGGACAGCAGCTGGCTGAGTGAGGTCTGGCCCTGCCGGATGGCCAGGACCGCGGTTCCGGCGACCGACAACGGCGTAGCGCCGGTCACCAGCAGGCCGCCCAGAGCGGTGTAGGTGAGGCCCGTGGCCGCGCCGGAGACGGCGTCGCCGGTGGAGCGCACCAGGGCCTGGCGGCGGGCCACTCCGAGCAGGGCGTCGCGCACGTGGTCGGCGGTGGCCTTGTACTGGTCCAGGAGGAACGGGCGCATGTTGTAAGCGCGCAGTTCCGCGGCCGAGGAGCGGTCGGCGAGCAGGTCACCGATGATGACCTCGCGGCGCCGGGTGGTCGTCATCTCGCGCAGCTTGGCGTAGCGGATACGCGCCGCGCGCACCGCCGCCCAGCCGTCGGGCAGCACCGTCAGTATCAGCAGCGGGAGCAGGACGATGTGCAGAACGGACAGCACCCCGGCGACCGCGACCAGGCCGATCAGCGCCGTCAGGACGTCGACGGTGTGGATGACCATCCGCGCGACCTCGCGCGTGCCGCGGTCACGCGCGCGGTACATCGTGTCGGCGAAGTCCGAGTCGTCGAACGCCTCCAGCCGGATGCGGGAGGTCAGCCGGAAGAGTTCCAGCTCGACCGCGCGCTCGACCTGGGGCGCCAGCCGCGCCTGTGCCCACCCTCCGCCGGCGGCCAGCGCCCCGCGCGTCACCGCGGCCCCGGCCACCAGCAGCAGGGACGGCAGGGCCGCCCGCACCCGATCCGGGGTCGGCCCCGCGCTGAACAGCGACTCCAGCACCCCGGCCACCGCGATCAGCCCGAACGCGGTGAACACCCCGGCCGCCACGTTCAACCCCAGCGTCGCCGCGGTGTCGCGGGAGCTGGCCCGCCACGACCACCGCAGCGCCGTCACCACCAAGGCGGGCAGCCGTGCCGCGATCTGCCAGATCGAGGTGGATTCCAGTTCCTGGGCCCAGGGGCTGTAGCGGCTGGCCTTCACCTCCGGCAACGGTTCAGCGAAAGGCCGCGGTGCGGCGGCCGGACGGCGTCGGCGCCAGGGTCGCATCAAGCGCTCATCACCTCACAGGACTGACAGGGAGTTATGCGCCCCAGCTTGCGGGAGGATCCCATGACCGCGCCGTGGTTTCCCGAAATTTCGGGCACAGGGCCACGACCGCAATGCCGGTCGAATGCCGCCAGCACACGCGGCGTCCACCGAGTGGTCCCCAGGCGGCGCCGGGAAAGCGGATGACCCGGGCACGGGCAGCGGAGGGGGTTGACCGTCTCGCGCTCCCCGCCCGACGCGCTTTCGGCCACCGGAGAGTGTTCGATTTCGCCTGGAAGGATGGGGCGTCGCACACCTGGTCCCGGATGTCCTCGACGCGTGTGTCGCCTGGGAGGCCGTCGCGGTGACGGCGCGCCGCGACCGGCCGCCCGCCTTCCACCACCATCGCGACCGGGAACCGTTGGCAATCTGCCCGGGGAGTACGGCTAGGGCAGGGGATCGTCCTCAGGGGGGTCGTGGGTGGCATAGACCCAGGTCGACAGGGCCATCAGGCCAGCGACCGGCAGCCAGGCCGCGACGGTGGGCCAGAACGGGTCGTGCCCGTCGTCGGCCAGCGCCATCGCGCAGAAGACCCCGGCGAACGGCAGGGCCTCACTCAGCCCCAGCGTGGCCACCATCGCCCTGGTCGGCTCCCGGCGCCGCAGCAGCCGCCACAGGCACACGGCGGCCGCCATCAGCCCCGAGGGGGCGATGATGAGCGCGAAGGTCAGGGTCCGGTTGCGCATGTCGACCGGGAAATGCTCGGTGCGCTGGGACACGCCCTCGGTCGCGATCTCGGTCAGACGGCCCCGCCACACGGTGCCGGTGACCTTCTGGCCCCACTCCAGGCGCCTCAGCACTGGGCCGGGCTCGGAGGAGCGCGCCCTCCACCAGGAGCCGTCCTCGGCGGTGAGCGTCACACCCCCGGTTTCCCTCCTACCGCGGCCGACGACGATATCGGAGGCGGTGAACTCCTGGCGCCACAGGCAGTCGGCCGCCTCCTGGGGCGGGGAAGGGCAGGGGCGGGCCTGCTGGTAGGCGCGGTAGGCCCGGTCCCCGTCGGGCACATATGCGATCAGGAAGGAGGCGGTCAAGGCCAGCACTGCGAGGCAGAAGAGCAGGGCGAGGAGGGTGCCTGCGGTGCTGCGCAGGATCCGACTGGGCATAAGGGCGTGCATGTCGCGATTGTCCCAATTCGCGGGCGCTGTGGAGCGGCCTCCCGCCATCGCCCCGCAACGACAGGCCCGCCCCGGGCGACGGCCCGCGGGCGGGCCGGGACCCGGCCGCTCGGGTGGAGCTGCCCGCCTCCCCGTGGGATGACGAGGCTGCCGCCCGTGGTGAGGACCAACCCATCAGGGCCGACGGCCGCGGCGCCGACGCGTCCCGGTACGCTCCACATTTTCCGCCTGGCAGTGGCGGCCCTGCTCCGCGCCCCGCTGTCCGCCGCCGCCAAGATCGACGATGGGATGCGCTCAGGGCCGGATCGCCGACTTCAGTCGTAACGGAAAGTGGTTCTACCGGCCGACGCGGGGGCCGGTGGCGGTTTCTAGCGTGGAAGGGACGCTGAAATCGACTGAATGGGACTAAGTACCATGTTCACCGACGAGACCACCCTGCTCGCCAACACCGACCCGTGGGGGTCTGTGGCCGTTCTGACCCTGGTCGGTCTCGTCGTGGTGGCGTACTTCGCGTTCATCATCGCGGCTTTCCTCGGCAGCCTGACGTCGCGGCTTGAGGGCGGGATGAAGCTGGTGTGGGCGATCTTCATCATCTGCGCGCCGTTCCTCGGCGCCCTGTGCTGGTTCGCGATCGGCAGGAGGAACGCGGCCAACGTGGCGCGGCGGTGATGCCGCCTCGACCCGCCGCACCCCGGACGGCTCCGTCTTTCAACCGCCGACGCTGCAGTGCCGAGGGGCGTGCCACCTTCTTCGCAGCCATATGCAGCGACCGCGATCTGGCCCACGACGTCTGTGCCGTGCTTCAACCGCGTCGGGGCCGACGCCGTGGGCGCCCTACTTCACGCGCCGCCAACGCCTGAATCGCCGGGCACGCGGTCAGCGACGACGAAGGCGGACCGCGTGGAGGGCCCGCCAGCTAGCGTCGACCGCCCGCCCCTGACACAGGGGGCGCTGCGCGCGGAGGCTACTCGCCGCTGATATCGACGACCACGAGCCCCGTCTCGTCATACGTCCCGGTCAGCAGCGCCTTATCCATCTTCTGACCGGCCGGGACCTCGAACGGGATACGTAGCTCGAACGACTGCTGGGGGTTGGGCTCCTCATAGAGGGCGTCCTCTTCATCCAACGCATAGGCGGCATCCGAGTGGTAGGCGTACCGCGACCCGTCCGCGTCCATCACCTCTGAGGTATCAATGTCCACCGTCTGCGGTGCGTCCGAGGCGTTGGTGAACTCGACGTCCAGGATGAGGAACTCCCAGTCCTCATCGGCTTTCGCGTTGCTGTACGACCCGCTCACCGCGTCCTTGCGCTCGACGCCGGTGACCTTGATATCCCAGAACCCGTCCGAGGCGCTCTTACCGATCGCCACGGCCTCGGGCAGGTCTTCCTCGGTCGGTTCGTCCGCGAATTCCTCCGCGGGGACCTCCTCGTCCAGGCCCGCCTCGATATCGGCCGCGGCGTCGTTGAGACTGGCCGCCAGGTTGGCTTGGAACGCGTACCAGCCAACAGCGAACCCGGCGCCGAAGAACACGATGGCTCCCGCCACAGCGCCGATGATGAGCCTGCCGGTCCCTGTCATGGAGGTCTCCTAAATTCGGGGGATGAGGGGCGACGGTATCTCGGGAAGGCCGCGGTTGGCCCAAGCTCGGGTGAGGTGGCCGATGTCGGTCACCAGCGCAGCAGTGCTCCCGGTGGCGCGTCACGCCGTGATCGCCAGCTAGGAGGAGAAGGGGCGAGGCGGCCCACCATTCTTCGACTTCGCGTCGCTGGACCATTCGCTCGCGCCCAGGTCGTCGGAGGAGCCCACGTCCCCCCGGGGCACGGCAGGCCATGCCCGCGATGGCGACCGGTTCGCGGTCCCGCTGTTCAGCTTCGGCAATACGCTTGCGCGCCTCGCGCAGATCGGCTGTCGCCCGCTTCAGGTAATCGAGAAGTTTCTTCTTGTTATTGACCCACGCCACCGCACTGAATCAATCAGGTAAACCACGCGCCGATGTGTCGGAGCCGCGCCGCACACGAGGGCGGGGCGACCCCACCCACGGACCGAGTTCGCCTCTCGAATTCCCTGGTTCGGTTTCGCCCCAGCACCGTCGAGAAGATTCTGCGACCGTTGCCGTCATCACTGGCCTCCGCTTATCGAGCCACGCTGGAGAATTCACGGAAATCCACATCGAGGCACCGGAATATCCACTTGCACGCTACTGAGCGCCCCCGAGGGGTAGCCGCCCCGAGCTCGTCCCTCCTCCCCCTAGCGGCGGAACACCCCCGCGCCCGCTGCCGTGTTCACCCCGAATCATCCCCGTGACCTGATTGTTACCGTTGAGTAGCAGTGAAAACTCTACGTCGTGACTCGATCACTCGAAGCACGTACCGCCAGGTGGCGGCTTTCGGTTGTGCCGCCGACGATCTTGCCCTCCCCCGCAAGCGCCAACAGCGCCCGAAAAGCCCCTAGTTTCGGACGATTCAGCGCCTCCCGGATGGGTTACGCTCAAGATGACGGTTATACGCACGGCTAAGACGTAAGTACGTATAGCGTCGAGGGAGGTTCACTCGTGCGAAAGTGCGCGCACGGCGGCGGTACCGACGGCCTACGGGCCGACGTGCGGTTCCCTAGCGGACCGAACCGGCATGGACCTCCCGAGAGCCCCGGCCGGCGGTAGGAATGACGCGGCTTGCCCCCTTGCTGACACCGCGCAGGCTCTCCACTCCACCGTTCACCCGGTTTCCCCTCTCGTCTGAACGGTGCTGTGAGGGTCGCCGCCGGTCCGGTCGGTACCGGCGACTGTCCACTCGGTGAACGCGTGTGGCCGCGCAGGTCATCGACCATCGCGGGCACGCCGTCACACACCGGAGGCGTCCGTGCGGACTCCCTGCCCCAGAGCCCGACCGGGCGCCTCCGGCCCCTGATTCACTGTCCGCGGGGGGTCTCGCGAACCGGGCCCATGCCGACCCCGATTCTGCGCAGGCCGTTGGCCAGGTCACGCCCGCTGGGCGCCGATTGCGGGTCGATGAGCCACTGCGCCATCACGCCCATCAGCAGCGCTTGGAGAAGGGCACCGACCTCGGGCGGCGGCTTCCTCTCGCCGCCGGAATCCTGGTCGGGGAACCACGAGGCCATCGCCTCACGCACCGCCTGCTGGGAAGCAGCGAGAATTCTGCGGACTTCCGGGGCCCGTTCGATCTGCGCGAGCGCCTCGAAGTTGGCGATCCACAGCGACCTGTGCTCGTCGAACAGCTCGACGACGCGGCTCCACACCGTTTCGAAGCGATCCAAGGCGCCGGCCGCCGGGGCGAGTTCGACGAGCAGAGCCCGCTCCAACTCCTCATACCACTCTGTGCACGCTTGAATAAGCGCTTCGTTAAGTAACGCCTCTTTCGAGCCGAAGTGGTAGCCGATTGACGCCAGATTCGTGTCCGAAGCCGCCACGATGTCCCGCGCCGTTGTGCGCGCGTAGCCCTTTTCGTACAGGCAGTGTTTAGCGCCCGCGAGCAAGTCCCCACGATGTCCCATTTCAACATCGTATCCCGCTGGCTAGACAAACGTCTATTTTAAGTTCAACGATTCCACCGGCAACTTTGTGACCAGTTTCCGTCCGTTACCGGTAGGAGCGCTTAGCGTGACAGATCCCTGTTGCTCGCTGGCCTTCCCCGTTCGCTACGCGCACCCCTTGGGCACCGCGATTCCGGTGACGACCACGCCGTTGTCGATCATCCAGCGGCCTTCGAACCCGCCCAGCCGGCGGCCATCGACCACCGGCCCCTCCACCAGCAGGCGCGCCGAGAAGGTCCGCCCCTCGGGGGCGATGGCGATGTCGGCCTCCTCGAAACCCAGCCACATGCGCGCCAGTGGGAACCAGGCCTTGTACACCGACTCCTTGGCACTGAAGAGCAGCCGGTCCCAGAACACGCCCGGGTCTCCGGCGGCCAGATTCTTCAGCCGTACCCGCTCCTCCGGAAGGGCGATGGCCTCCAGGACACCGTCCGGAAGAGCGTCGTGCGGTTCGGCGTCGATCCCGATCGTTTCCACGTCGGCCGCGCGGGCGACCGCGGCGGCCCGGTATCCGGCACAGTGCGTCATACTGCCCACCGCGCCCTGCGGCCACCCGGGCGCGCCACGCTCGCCGGGCAGCAGGGGCGCGGGCGGAAAGCCGAGTGCGGCCAGGGCGTCGCGGGCACAGGCGCGGACCGTGGTGAACTCCCGGCGCCGCTTGTCCACGGCCCGGGTCAGCAGCGCCTCCTCCTCCGGAAAGAGGCGGGCGTCGACCCGGTCGTCGAAGGCCTCGACCCCGACCGCCCCGGAGGGCAGCAGCTCCCCGATCACGCGGTGCCCTCCTCCACCGGCAGGATCCGGCGCAGCCCGCCGTGGCCGCCCCGCGGCTTCCACTCGCGCGGGTAGCCGATCGAGACCTCTTCGAAGCGCACGCCGTCATGGACGGTCGTGCGCGGGATGTGCAGGTGTCCGTAGACCGCCGCCTCGGCGCGGAAGCGCACGTGCCAGTCGGCGGTGCGCTCGGTGCCGCACCACTGCGCGAACTCCGGGTAGCGCAGGATGCGCGTGGGTTCGCGGACCAGCGGCCAGTGGTTCACCAGGACGGTCCGCAGCTGTGGGTCGACCTGGCTGAGGCGCTGCTCGGTCGACTCGACCCGAGCGGCAGACCACGCCGTCCGGGTCGGGTAGGGGTCGGGGTGCAGCATCACCTCGTCCGTGCACACCACACCGGCGTCGTAGGCCTTGGCGAGGCTCTCCTCGGAGTTCGAGGTCCCCGGGGCGAGGAAGCTGTAGTCGTAGAGCACGAACAGGGGCGCGACCACGACCGGGCCGCCCGCGCCCTCCCAGACCGGGTAGGGGTCCTCCGGAGTGACGACGCCGAGGGAGCGGCAGATCTCCACCAGGTGCCGATAGCGGTGCTCTCCGCGCAGCCGGACGGCGTCCTCCCGGTGCGTCCACAGCTCGTGGTTTCCGGGGACCCAGATGACCTTGGCGAACCGTTCGCTGAGGGTCGCCAGCCCCCATTCGATATCGGCGCTGAGTTCACCCACGTCGCCGGCGACGATCAGCCAGTCCTCCGATGTCCGCGGGCGGAGCTCTTCCAGGACCTTTCGATTCTCCGGGTGCGCCACGTGCAGATCGCTGACCGCGAGCAGATTTCCGGAGTGCAAACGCGCTGAATTCACCCGATCCACCCTACGGAAGGGGTGATCGCGACGTCACCCCTATCTCCCGCTGATCCGCACCGAAAAACACCCGAAACCCCTCCAAAGTCCCTCCCGTAACATGGACCTCTCTGCCACAGTGGGGAGACAGGTCCGCGTGCGCTCGCGAACCCATCGCTGCGAGGGAAGTCGTCATGGAATTTCGGATGGTGGTGGAGATCCCGCAGGGATCGCGCAACAAGTACGAGATGGACCACGAGCGGGGCCGGATCCGGCTGGACCGCACCCTGTTCACCGCGACGCAGTACCCGGCCGACTACGGCTACATCCCCGACACGCTCGCCGAGGACGGCGACCCGCTGGACGCGATGGTCCCCCTGGACAAGCCGTCGTTCCCCGGGTGCGAGGTGCTGGTGCGGCCCGTGGCGGTGTTCTGGATGCGGGACGAGGGCGGTCCGGACGCCAAGATCCTGTGCATGCCGGCCCGCGACCCGCGCCTGGAGCACGTCCGCGACCTGCGCAACATCCCCGAGTTCCAGCTCAACGAGATCACCCACTTCTTCGAGATCTACAAGCTGCTGGAGCCCGGCAAGAGCTCGGAGGTCCGCGGTTGGCAGGATCGGGCGGCGGCGGAGGCCACGGTGCTCGACGCACAGCAGCGCGCGGCGCAGACCGCCTGAGGGCGTGCGTGGGGCGGGGGCGCCGCCTCGAAACCGAACACGGCTCGGTACCGTGGGCGGCAGCACACCGTACTCTGCGGTCGGTGAACCATTGCGCGGAACGGAGCTCTCCCATGCCTTCGTCGACCCCACCCGCCACACCCGACCTCGCCCGCGCCGCGTGGGCGGAAGTCGAGCCGATCCACACGCAGATCTACTTCACTCCCGAGGCGGCGCCCGCCTTCCACGGTGTCGGCCTGGAGTCGCTCCCCAGCATGTACTTCGCGTCGCGCGCGGCTCCGCTGGGGCCCGTCGGCCCGGAGGTGGTCGCCGCCACCTTCTACAACTTCAACCCCGAGGTGGTTCGCGGCTTCATCCCCGACGCCTGGTCGGTGGCCTCGCCGCAGACGGTGCTGCGCACCCGGCTGAAGGTCGCGGACGAGGCGTTGCGCCGGATGCTCGGCGCGCAGACGGTGGAGTCGCCGGAGCTCCGGGAGGCCGCGGACCTCGCCCGTACCGCGGCGGAGGCAGCCGCGCGGCACCTGCACGGCCGTCCGCTCTTCGCCGCCCACGCCGGGCTGCCCTGGCCCGACGAGCCGCACCTGGTGCTCTGGCACGCCGCGACGCTGATCCGCGAGTTCCGCGGCGACGGCCACATCGCCCTCCTGCTCGACGCCGAACTGGACGCCGTTGAGGCGCTGGTGAGCTACGCGGCGACGGGGATCTACCGGGCGCGCAGCCTGCGCAAGGGCCGGGGGTGGAGCGAGGAGACGTGGGACGCCGCCGTGGACCGGCTGGTCGACCGCGGCGTCGTCGCCGTCGGTGGCGAGGGCGCGCTGTCCCTGACCAAGGCCGGCCAGCGCCTGCGCGACGACCTGGAAGCGCGGACCGACGCCCTGTCGCTTCCCGCCTTCGAAACGCTCGGCGCCGACGGCTGCCGCCGCCTGGTCGAGCTGGCCTCCCCCTTCGCCGCGGCCATCCGCGCGGAGGGCATCCTGCCCGGTACCAGGAAGCGCGACTGAGCGGGCCCGCGGCCGACCGGAGGCGACCAGGGCGTCGGGGCGGCCGCGGCGACCGTACCTCAGCCCTGGTCCAGGGCCTCCTCGTCCAGGGCTTCCTCGGCCGCGGCTGCGGCGGCGGCGCGGTCCTCGGGGACCAGGCCGATGCGGGTGCGGCGGTCCAGGAGATCGGAGACGTCCAGCGCGCCCTCATGGCGGACCGCGAAGCGCAGCTCGGCCCGGCTGACCCCGTTGACGACCGGGGCGAGCAGGGCGGGGTCGCCCGCGGCCTCGTCGATGACGGCCGAGGCCTCCGTCCCGTAGCGGGCGATCAGGCGGCGCGACACCGGAATCCCGTCCAACGTGTTGCGGTCCGCGGCGCCGACCAGCGGAAGCTCCCTCGTTGTGCATGTTCCGGCCGCCAGAGCCGCGGTCCGCACGGCAGTGTCCACGGCCTCCTCGGCCATGTGCCGGTAGGTGGTGAGTTTGCCGCCGACGACGCTGATGACACCGTTATCGGAGGTCAGCACGGCGTGCTTGCGGGAGAGGTCGGCGCTGGAGTGGTCGCCGGTGTCGAGGAGGGGGCGCAGCCCGGCGTAGGCACCGATCACGTCGGAGCGCGAAAGCGGGGACGCGGCGACGCTGTTGACGACGTCGAGCAGGAACGCGATGTCGGATTCCGGCGGCTCGGGCACGTCGGGGAGGGGTCCCTCCACCGGCTCGTCGGTGAGTCCGACGAACGCCCGGCCGTCGCCTTGCGGGAGGACGAGGACGAACCGGTTGAAGCTGCCCGGCACCGGGATGGTGATGGCGGTTCGCGGGTGGCCCAGCGCTTCCTCGGGCACCACCAGGTGCGTGCCCCTGCTGGGGCGCATCCGGAGGCCGGGGACCACCTCGCCCGCATACACACCCGTCGCGTTGATCACCGCGCGTGCGCGCAGGTGCAGCCGCTCGCCGGTGAGGGTGTCGCGGAGAACCGCCCCGTCGCCCGCGGCCTCGTCGGCCGCGCAGCGGGTGATCACGCGGGCGCCGAGGCCGGCCGCCGTGCGGGCTAGGGCCACGACCAGTCGGGCGTCGTCGGTGAGCTGGCCGTCGAAGGAGAGGATGCCGCCGCGCAGCCCGGTCCCGCGTACGCCGGGCAGCAGCCGGGCCGTCTGGACGCGGCTGAGCCGCCGGGAGCGGGGCAGGGTGCGCTTGTCCGTCCCGGCCGCCACCCGCAGCAGGTCACCCATCCCCACCCCGGCACGGGTCACGGCGGCGTGGGCGGTGTCCAGGCCCTTATGCAGCGGCACCACCATGGGCATGGTCCGGACCAGGTGCGGGGCGGTCGCGCGCATCAGCACGTCGCGCTCGCGCGCGCTCTCGTAGGCGACACCGAACTGGGCCTTGGCGAGGTAGCGCAGCCCGCCGTGGACGAGCTTGGAGCTCCACCGGCTGGTGCCGAACGCGAGGTCGTGCCGGTCGACGAGGGCGACGCTGAGCCCGCGGGCGGCGGCGTCCAGTGCGGCCCCGGCACCGGTCACCCCGGCGCCGATAACCAGTACGTCCACGTTCGGAGCAGCGGCGAGCTCGTTGAGCTCGCGGGCACGCCGGGCCGCGTTGAGCGACGTCGATCGGATCATCGGTACAGCACCTCACCCTTCCTCATTGGCTGGTGGGTCGCCCCGGGGGGTCACTCGCGGGGCGGAGCGGAGGCGGTCGACGTCGCTGTCGCCGCGCCTTCTTCGGCAGTGGTGGTGGACATTGGCGCCAAGTAGCTGTTCAGCATCACGCGCACCTCGTTGACCAGCTGCTCCTCGGTCATCACGTCGGAGGTGAGACGGCGCGAGGTCGCCGTGTTCTGCACCGTCAGCAGGACTATGCGGGCCATGGCGTCGGGGTCGCCGCGGCGGATCGAGCCGTCGCGCTGGCCCGCCTCGACCTCCGGGCGCAGCAGTTCGAGCGCCGCCGACTGACCGGTGCCGAGGCGCTGGAAGGTGTAGGTGGCGAGGAGTTCCGGCTCGTTGTCGACGATCCGGGTGAACAGGGGGTGCGTCAGGAGGGCGCGAAGCACGCCCGCCGCCTGGATGACGACGTTGTCGCGGGCGGAGAGTTCGGCGCGGCCGACCTTGTGGGCGAGCAGTATCGCGCGCAGTTCCCGCGTGAGGAGGTCGGCGACGAGCGAGGTGACGTCGGGCCAGCGGCGATAGACGGTGGGGCGGCTCACGCCGGCTCGGCGGGCGACGTCGGTGAGCGTCGTACGGCGGATCCCGAACGCCTCCACGCAGGCGCGGGTCGCGTCGAGGACCTCATCCTGAACGTTACGTCTTGACGTCATGTGTAAAATTGTACTTCATGAGTACGAACCGCGCCGCAGAGATGTCCTGGTTCGCGTGGGGCGACCCCAAGCAGGCCGCACCGCTGTCTGAGCCCCTCCGGGACCTCATCGCGCAGACACTCGGGGCCGAACTGCGGGACCTGCCGCCCGTTGACGAGGCGGACGTGCGCCTGCCCTCCTCGGCCCTGGACGCCAGCGCGCGTGCCGCGTTGGAGGCCGCGGTGGGCGCGGAACACGTGCGGACCGACGCCCCGGCGCGGCTTCGGCACAGCGGCGGCAAGAGCACACCCGACCTGCTGCGCCGCCGCGCGGGTGACGCCGACCCCGCGCCCGACGCGGTGGTGCTGCCCGCCGACCACGACGAGGTCGTGGCCGTGTTGCGGGCCTGCGCCGAGCACCGCGTCGCCGTGGTCCCCTTCGGCGGCGGGACCAGCGTCGTCGGCGGGGTCGACGCGCTCCGCGGCGGCTTCGCGTCCGTGGTCTCACTCGACCTGCGCCGGCTGGACCAGCTGGTGTCCGTCGACGACGAGTCGATGACCGCGACGCTCCGGGCGGGCCTGCGCACACCCGCGGCCGAGGAGCTGCTGTCCGCGCACGGCTACACGCTCGGCCACCTGCCGCAGAGCTTCGAGTACGCCACGATCGGCGGGTACGCGGCGACGCGCTCCAGCGGCCAGGCGTCGGCGGGGTACGGGCGGTTCGACGACATGGTGATGGCGCTGAAGGCGGCCACGCCCCGCGGCACCCTGGACCTGGGCCGCGCCCCGGCGTCGGCCGCCGGGCCGGACCTTCGCCAGCTGCTGGTCGGCTCTGAGGGCACGTTCGGCGTGATCACGGAGGTGACGCTCCGGGTGCGCCCCCTCCCCGACGTCCAACACGACGAGGCGTGGTCCTTCCCCGACTACGCGACGGGCGCCGCCGCCCTCCAGCGACTCGCGCAGTCCACCCTCCGCCCCACCACCGCACGGCTGTCGGACGAGACCGAGACCTTCGTCAACGCCGCTCTGTCCGGCAAGGAGGCGGCCACCGGCTGCCTGGCGGTCGTGGGCTTCGACGGCACCGACGCCGGCGAGGTCGAGGCCCGCCGGGCGACGGTGACCCGGGTCCTCACCGACTGCGGTGGCACCCCGCTGGGCACAGAGCCGGTCGCCGACTGGCGGCACTCCCGCTTCCACGGCCCCTACCTGCGCGACACACTGCTGTCCGCGGGCGTCCTCAGCGAGACCCTGGAGACCGCCACCACCTGGTCGGGTGTGCTCCCGCTCTACAAGGCGGTCAACGCGGCCCTGAAGGAGGCGCTGGAGGGCCCCGAGGGCGGCGTGGTGACCATGTGCCACATCTCCCACACCTACCCGGCCGGGGCGTCCCTGTACTTCACCGTGGTGACGGCCGCTGGCGCCGACCCGCTGTCGCGCTGGGCCCGCGCCAAGCGGGCGGCCAGCAACGCGATCGCCGAGCACGGCGCGACGATCAGCCACCACCACGCGGTCGGCGCCGACCACCGCCCGTGGATGACGTCCGAGATCGGCCCGCTCGGCGCCGACATCCTCCGCGCGGTCAAGTCGGCTCTCGACCCGGTGGGCATCCTGAACCCCGGCAAGCTCATCCCGGACGCGGCAGGCGAGACCGGCGAAGACCCCAGGACCTGACGGGCTCCCCCACCATCACCTCACACCACCCGGCCGCTGCCGCCTCCGCCCTTCTCCTCTCCCCCTCTCCCGGCGGTGGCGGCCGGGGCCGTCTGTCTGCCGGGGCGTGTGCGGGGGCAGATGGTCGCGGGTCTGCCTGAGCGGCATCGGGACCGACGGCCCGGACGGCGGGGGCGACCGGGCCGTTCCGCCTACGCTTGCCTACCGTGCGCATCGAATACGCGAGTGAACAGGGCCAGGGTGCGGCCAATGAGGACCGGGTCGCCGCGGGGATGGACTGGGCGTTCGTCCTCGACGGGGCGACGGCGGCCCCGGGGGTCGACAGCGGGTGCCGGCACGGCGTCGGCTGGCTGGTCGACCGGCTGGCCTCGGCGCTCGCGGCGGAGTTGGGCGCCGAGCGCCGCGCTCCCCTGACCGACGTGCTCGCGGCGGCGATCGAGCGCACGCGGGCCGCCCACGGGGGCGACTGCGATCTGGAGAACCCCGACAGCCCGTCGAGCACCGTCGCCCTCGTGCGCCGTGGTGAGGCCGACACGCGCTCCGGTGGTTTCAGCCCGACGGACGTTCGCCTCGAATACCTGGTCCTCGCCGATTCCGCGGTGATCTTCGAGACCGAGGACGGTGGGGTGGCCGCCGTGTCCGACGACCGCCTCGACCATCTTCCCGGCGGGCGCCCCTACACGCGCGAACTGGTCCGCGCGTCGCGCAACGCGCGGGGTGGGTTCTGGGTGGCCGGGGCCCGGGTGGAGGCCGCCTCCGAGGCCGTCACCGGCACCGTCGCCACTGCCGGCGGCCGCTTCGCGCTGATGACCGACGGCTGCACCCGACTGGTGGAGTACTACGGCCACTCCTGGGAGCAGGTCTGGCTGTGCCTTCGCAAGGAGGGTCCCCACGCCCTTATCTCGTGGGTGCGGAACGAGGAGCGCCGCCACGGTGTGCCGCGCGGGAAGCGCCATGATGACGCCACGGCCCTGGTGGGCGGTTTCGGTGCCCCACGAGCGCGCCCCGGGTGACGGGCGTCATGCTACTGGCGGGTAGGATCGCTCTCGCCGCGTACCCCCTGACAAGGAGGCGACATGGCCGAGACGCCCGAGTGGGCCCGTGATCCCCAGAGCCAGGTACTGCGGGAGGAGCGGGACGGCGTCCTGCTGCTCACTCTGAATCGGCCTGCCAAGCTCAACGCCTGGAACCCCGTGATGGAGCAGCGGCTCTTCGACCTGATGGCGGAGGCCGACGACGACTCCGCCGTGCGCGTCATCGTGGTCACCGGGGCGGGGCGCGGGTTCTGCGCGGGGGCCGACATGGAGGCGCTGGCCTCCGTCGACACGGAGACCTTCAGGCACGGAGCGCGCCCACTGTCGTTTCCCACCGCACTGCGCAAGCCGGTGATCGCCGCCATCAACGGGCCGGTAGCCGGTGTCGGCCTGGTGGTGGCGCTCTTCGCCGATCTTCGTTTCGCCGCCGATGACGCCAAGTTCACCACGGCGTTCAGCCAACGGGGCCTGATCGCCGAGTACGGCATCGCCTGGCAGCTCCCCCAGCTCGTCGGGACGAGCCGCGCCCTGGACCTGCTGCTCTCGTCGCGCGTGGTGCGCGGCGCCGAGGCCGAGCGGATGGGGATGGTGGACCGGGCGCTGCCGAGCGATCAGGTGCTGGACGCCGCCCTGGAGTATGCCCGCGTTCTCGCCGCCACCTGCTCGCCCGCTTCGATGGCGTCGATCAAGGGGCAGGTCTACCGAGCGCTGGAGAGTAGTCTCGACGCGGCGACGGCTGAGGCCGACGCGCTTATGCCCCCGGTCTTCGACACCCCCGACTTCGCGGAGGGAGTCGCGAGCTACCAGGAGAAGCGCCCGCCAGAGTTCCGCGGCCTGCCGCCGCGCGGCTGACCACCCGACCCCATTCGTTGGCCGTGGGGATAATCGACCGAATACCGACGTCGATTATTCGGTCGATTATCCCCACGGCCAAGGACGACGTGCGCGACGGCCGGAGGCGGGGAGCGGCGGAGCGGGTGCCGACTCTTCCCACCCCTCGATAACCGCCCGTATATCACCCCCGTACAGCGCCCCTCCACTTGTTAAGGGGCCGTCAAGGTCGCCCCCTGCGCCCATAAGAGGTGCGTCAAGACCGCGAGACACGCCCGGTATGCCCGGTTCAATCGCTTCTGGCCCTACCAGTGGAGGCCCGAGGCGAAGAGCTTCCGCGGGAGATCAGCGAGCGCAGGGGCGAGGCCGCCGATGGGGTGAGCCTCAGCGGGGACGAGGCCCCTTCGTCACCGCGGGCGGCTGGGGAGGTGGACCCGCACATCCCGCCAACGTGCGCGGGGGCGCAGACACCGCGCGGCGCCGAGAACCGGGGAATGTCTGTGGAGGAGGCCGAAGAACGCGTCGCCGAGTACCGAGTACACCGTCGGCCGCGCCCTCGGCTTCATCGGCGCGCCGGGCGCGAAGGTGATCGGGATCAACATCAAGGTCAACACGGCCCTTGGAGGAGGCGAGCGGATGGCTTCCCGGGCAAGCCAGGCGCGTGAGCGCGGAGATGGACGCATGTCGGGGCATCCCCGCGCGCGCTCGGGCCCATGGCACCCATCGGACGCTGCGTCGGGGGAGCATCCATTTCCCCCGCGCCGTTCCGGCCTTTTGCGCAGAAAAGTCGGAAGATCGGACCAAAAGCCGCACAATGGAGATGTGCCACGTGGAAAACTGCGCATCTACCTGGGAGCCGCGCCCGGGGTCGGCAAGACCTATGCCGCCCTGAGCGAGGCCCGGCGGCGTGCCGGACGCGGCACCGACATCGTGGTCGGGTTCATCGAGGCGCACGGGCGGCAGAAGACCGCCGACCTGCTCGACGGCCTGGAGGTGCTGCCCCGGCGCACGATCAGCCACCGCGGGTCCACGTTCGATGAGCTCGATATCGACGCGCTTCTGGCCCGCGCCCCGAAGGTCGCGGTCGTCGACGAGCTGGCCCACACCAATGTCCCCGGCACGCGCAACCCCAAGCGCTGGCAGGACATCGACGAGCTGCTCGACGCCGGGATCGACGTCATCTCCACGGTGAATATCCAGCACCTGGAGTCGCTCAACGACGTCGTCGAGCAGATCACGGGTGTGCGGCAGCGCGAGACCATCCCCGACGAGATCGCCCGACGTGCCGACCAGATCGAGCTGTGCGACATGTCGCCGCACTCACTGCGCCGCCGCATGTCGCACGGCAACATCTACCCGGCGGAGAAGGTCGACGCCGCGCTGTCCAACTACTTCCGCGAGGGCAACCTCACCGCGCTGCGCGAACTGGCACTGCTGTGGGTCGCCGACCGGGTCGACGAGGGCCTCGCCCGCTACCGGGGCGAACACAAGATCCGGCAGACGTGGGAGGCGCGCGAGCGCGTCGTGGTCGCCCTGACCGGCGGGCCCGAGGGCGAGACGCTGATCCGCCGCGCCGCCCGGGTCGCCGCGCGCTCGCGCGGCGGGCAGCCGCAGCCGAGCCACCTGATGGCGGTCCACGTGGTGGGCAGCGACGGCCTCACCCAGATCCGGCCCGAGGCGCTGGCCTACCAGAAGCAGTTGCTCGCCCAGCTCGGGGGCACCTACCACCAGGTCATCGGGGACGACATCCCCACGGCGCTGCTGGAGTTCGCCCACGGGGTCAACGCCACCCAGATCGTGCTCGGCTCATCCCGCCGACGCAACTGGCAGTACATCTTCGGCCCCGGTGTGGGTGCGACGGTCGCGCGGGAGTCCGGCGACATCGACGTGCACATCGTGACTCACGAGGAGGTGGGGCGCGGCCGGGGACTGCTGCCGCCGCTGGCCGGGAGCCTGGGACGGCTCCGCCGGTTCTGGGGGTGGGTGGCCGGCGTGCTGGGCCCGGTGGTGCTCGCCGGGCTGCTGCACCTGCCGTTCCTCTCCGGGGTCGGTCTGCCCACCGAGATCCTGCTCTTCCTGTGCCTGACCGTGATCGCGGCGATGATCGGCGGCCTGTGGCCCGCGCTCGCCGCGGCGCTGTGGGGCAGCTTCCTCCTCAACGTCCTGTTCACGCCGCCGCTGTACCGGCTGACGATCACCGAGCCCGACAACATCATCGCGCTGATCATCTTCGTGGTGGTGGGGGCGCTCGTCGCGATCGTCGTCGACCTGGCCAAACGCCGCTCCTTCCAGGCCGCGCGCGCCCGGGCGGAGGCGAGCACGCTGAGCCTGCTCGCCGGGAGTGTCCTGGGTGGCCAGGAACCGCTGCCCGCGCTGCTGCAGCGGATCCGTGAAACCTTCGGGCAGCAGTCCGTGGCCCTGCTGGAGCAGTTGGACAGCAGCAGATGGCGGTGCGTGGAATCGGTGGGCGACACACCCTGCACGTCGCCCGACGACGCCGACGCGCTGGTGTCGGTCAGCGACTCTCTCGCACTGGCGCTGCGCGGGCACATGCTGCCCGCCGCCGACCGGAGGGTCCTGGGCGCCTTCGCCACCCACATCGGGATCGCGCTGGAACGCCAGCAGCTGGTCGGAGACGCGGCCGAGGCCCGGCGGCAGGCCGCCGGGAACAAGATCCGCACCGCGCTGCTCGCCGCCGTCTCCCACGACCTGCGGACGCCTCTGACCTCGATCAAGGCCAGCGTCTCCAGCCTGCGCTCGACCGATATCGAGCTGGACGAGGAGGACCGGTCGGAGCTGCTGGAGACCATCGAGGACTCCACCGACCGACTCAACGGCCTGGTCGGAAACCTGCTGGACATGAGCCGCCTGCAGACCGACACCGTGCGCCCCAAGATCCGCGCGGTCGGCCTGGAGGAGGTGGTCCCGGCGGCCCTGATCGGCCTGCCGTCCAACAGCGTGCGGGTGGACGTGCCCGACCACCTGCCGCGCGTGCGCGTCGACTCCGGTCTGCTGGAGCGGGCCGTGGCCAACGTCGTGCAGAACGCGGTGCGGTACAACCCCGCCGGGAAGGATCCCGTGCGGGTCGCCGCCAGCGCCCTGGGCGACAAGGTCGAGCTGCGGGTCGCCGACCACGGGCCAGGGGTCCCCGACGACTCCAAGGACCGGATCTTCGAGGCGTTCCAGCGCCTCGGCGACGCGCCCCGGGGCACGGGGGTCGGCCTCGGCCTCGCCGTGGCCAAGGGGTTCACCGAGGCCATGGACGGCACCCTGGTCGCCGAGGACACCCCCGGCGGCGGACTCACCATGGTCTTGACCTTCGCCAGCGCCGCGGCGGAGCCGGGGGGTAGCACCGCGGAGACGGGGGACGCTGCCTCCGGAGGACCGCCCGCGAATTCGAGGACGCCGTCCGGCACCGACACGAACAGAGTCACGGAAACCGAGGATGTGTGATGCGAATACTCGTCGTCGATGACGACGCGCAGATCATCCGGGCCATGCGGATCAACCTGCGGGCACGGGGCTATGAGGTGGAGACGGCCGGTGACGGGGCGTCGGCCCTGCGCATCGCGGCCAAGCAGCCGCCGGACGTCGTCCTGCTCGACCTGGGCCTGCCCGATATGGAGGGCGGGGACGTCATCGAGGGGCTGCGCGGGTGGACCTCGGTTCCGATCATCGTCCTCTCGGCGCGGCACTCGGCCAGTGAGAAGGTGCGTTCGCTCGACCAGGGCGCCGACGACTACGTCACCAAGCCGTTCGGGATGGACGAGCTCCTCGCCCGTATCCGCGCGGCCCAGCGCCGGTCGGTCCACGTCGAGGAGGCGCCGGTGGTCACCACTCCGGCGTTCACCGTGGACCTCGGCGCCAAGCGGGTGACGCGCGATGGCCGCGAGGTGCGGCTCACCCCCACCGAGTGGCACATCCTGGAGATCCTCGCCCGCAACGCGGGACGGCTGGTGAGCCAGCGCCAGCTCCTCCACGACGTGTGGGGGCCCGCTTACCAGAGCGAGACCAACTACCTGCGCGTCTACTTGGCCCAGCTCCGCCGCAAACTGGAGAAGGACCCCGCCCATCCTGAGCACCTCATCACCGAGGCGGGCATGGGGTACCGGTTCGAGAAGGACGGCTGACCGGCGCTGTCGTCCTCGGGGCCCGGGGGAGGGGTCCACCCGGCGGCCGTGTGCCTTCGCGTTCCCCCGATGGCCGGGGTGCTGGCGAGCGGACACGCCCGCCGGACGACCATTGCCAGGCGGGGCCGTCGGCAGCGCCGGGTGACGCGACGCGGGCGTCCCCTTACCTCTGCTCCCTCAGGAACTCCCGGCGGACTTTGTAGAGGTGGTCGGGGCTGTCGGTGAAGACACCGTCCACGCCCGTGCGCAGGACCGCGAGGTAGTAGCTGCGGTAGTCGCCGTAGGCCGTCGGGTTGTCGCCCTTCCGGTATCCGGCGGGGAGGAACGCGTTTTCGCTGCGCAGGGTCCAGGGCGTGACCAGCAGGTCGCGGTCGTGGGCGTCGGCGACCAGGGAGGTGGGCTCCCCGGCCCGGCCGTCGTCGCCGATCGGCAGCACCCAGCGCATGGTCGGGCCGATGGCGTCGGCGTAGGTGGCGATGTCGTCGAGCCCCTCCGGCGTGGTCAGGTGCCGCTGGTGGCCGCCGATGAGCTGGACGACCGGGATGTCCACCCGGTCGTTCAACTCGCGGGCGCTGTCCGGCTCGAAGGACTGGACGACGACCGGGGCGTCCTCGTCGCTGAGGCCACGCTCGTCGAGGACCTCGGCGAACATGCGCTCGGCGTCGATACCGATGGAGTCGAAGTACGCGCCGTGCTTGATCTCGGGGATGACCATGAGGTCGCGGCCGGTCGTCGCGGCGACGGCGTCGCGCAGGTCGAGAACCTCCTCGAAGGTGGGGATGTCGTACTTGCCGTCGTGGCGGGCGCTGCGCGGGCGGATGTCCGGGAGGCGTTCGACGGCGCGCAGGGTCTTGATCTCGGCGAGCGTGAAGTCCTCGGAGAACCATCCGGTGACCTGCTGACCGTCGATGGTCTTGGTGGTGCGGCGGTCGGCGAACTCCGGGTGGTCGGCGACGTCGGTGGTGTCGCTGAGCTCGTTCTCGTGCCGGGAGATCAGGTGGCCGTCGGAGGTGGGCACGAGGTCGGGTTCGATGACATCGGCGCGCATCCGCACAGCGAGGAGGTAGGAGGCCAGGGTGTGCTCGGGCCGGTAGGCGGAGGCGCCGCGGTGCGCGATGATCCAGGGAACCTCGACGATGGAATCCACCGGTCTCTCCTGCCGCGTCGCGTCGTGGGTTCCGGGTTCGGCGGCCGCGGGGGCGGCACCCGCCAGCAGGCCGAGAACGATCAGGGGTGTGGTCAGGGCGATCCGGCGCGAAGCCGACGCGTTGTGCCGCATGGGTCTCCTTGGGTCTCCGTTGTCGTCTCCGACGGTGCCCCGGGGGGCACGGCGCGCCCCCCGGGTGAACGGCAATGGCGTCGCAGTCTGGCGATCGACCGCGTCATGTCGATTCACCGGGTCTGAACGAAAACCCACGCGCCGTGGAAATGTCCACGCGGCGTCCGCTTGTGGACGGGTGCCGTGACACAGGTGCGGCACCCGTGATAAGCGACGGCCCGCCGTCCACGCGGGGGCGGCGAACCGCAGGCCGGGGGCGGACCGGCGCTGCTGGGGCCTTTTGGCACGTCAGCAGGCGCACAGGTCCATAAGCATCCGGAACTCGTCGGTGTCGGCGCGGCCCCGGTTGGCCAGGGCGACCGCGAAGATGGGGGCGCACGCCCTGCACCAGTCGAGAAGGCGGTCGGAGGGCACGCCGATGGCCGGAGCGAGGACGGCGATCCTGCGATCGACCTCCTCCAGGCTGGTGGACTTCCACAGGGGCCAGTCGATGGCGTCAGCGGCGGCGTCGCCGACGCAGGCGCGGGGGTCGACGGCGACGAGTCCGCGTTCGGCTCCACCGTCGAGGACGTTGCCGGGGTGCAGATCCCCGTGGAGCGGGACGACGTCGTCCTCGCCGTGGGCCAGGGCCCGCGCGCGGGCGTGACCGTGGTGGACCTGTGCGGCGGACACGACGTCGGCGGCGGCTCCCTCCTGGCGATACCGCTCCCACATGTCGAAGACGAAGTTGATCCGGCCGATGAGCGGGTGCAGCTCGCCCAGTTCGTCGCAGGAGACATCGGCCGAGTGCAGGTCGCTGATGAGCTTGCCGATGGTCTCCATGGACGGCACCACGCCGTTGAGAGCCACGGTGCGGCCCGTACCGATCGCCTCCAGCAGGACGGCGCCGCGCCCGGAGTCGACCTCCCAGACCGCCGGAACCCGGCCCGTGTGCTCCCAGAGCCGGAGGATGCGCGCCTCGGAGGAACCGAGCCGAGGGTCGGGAGAGATCTTCAATATGGCGGCACTGCCGTCGATGCGACGGCAGTGCACGACGACCGAGGTTCTGCCGTGCGGTGCTGGGCCCAGCACCGTCAGCTTCCATTCCGCCGCGAGGTCGTCCACCAGGTCGGGGAGGCCGGACAGCCAATCATCGGCCCTGCTACCGAATCTGCGCACCAGCCGCTCTCGCTGTTTGGCGTCGACTAGTTGCGCTGTGACGTCACTCATGCGTCCACCTTACGAATCGGCCCCGCCTGTGCCCCGGGAATCATGTTGCCTCTCTGCTACCACCGGGAAAACCCCGCACCCAGCCCTCACCGGCGGGGGGACATCACAGGGATCCCTACCCCGGTGGCCGTGGGTCATATACCCACCGGGGGCATTACCATGGCGACATGATCGCAACGGGGGACGACGATTCCGCGGGTTCGGGGTGGGCACGCCTCCTGTTGCTGACGCTCATCGTGCTGGGTGTGGGGGCCATGCACACGCTCGGCCACGTCCAGCTGGAGCGTTCCTCCTCCGCCCCGCAGGCGCCGTTTCTGTCCGCCGCGGCGTCCGGTCCGCTCTCCCCGGCCACCCCCGCCTCTGGCGACACCGCCGGGCGCGCCGACAGCAGTAGGCGCGCGGAGGTTAGCACGGTAACAGCGGGACCCCAGGTCACGACCGTCAACGGAGTCGACCACGACACCTCGCCGCGGTTGGATCCCACTGGCGTATGCGTGGGGGTCGAGGTACTCGTCCTCACGTTGGCGTGGGTCGCCATCGGCGCCTTCACCCGATGGCCCGGCCTGCACCCTCCCGCGAGGCCGTGGCCGTCGCGGACCATCGCGCAGGTCGACCCGCCCGCCGCTCCCCCATCGCTCGCGGCGCTCCAGGTGCTGCGGATCTAGATGCCCCAGGGGTGGGGGGCTTTTCCACGGCTCGCCACCCGGTATCGGACCGCCCACCTGGAGGACGACGCGATGGCTCGAATTCGCCATCGGCGTCAGCGTTGACGAGAGGACACACAATTGACCACGCCCAAGCGCGCTCTGCTCCTGCTTCCCCTGGCCCTGGCCGGGAGCGTGATCCTGGCAGCCTGCGGCGGTACCGGCGGCGATGATGACGCCGCTCCCGCCACCGCCACGGCCGCCGTCGACTACAACGACACCGACGCCCAGTTCGCGCGGATGATGATCCCGCACCACGAGCAGGCCGTGGAGATGTCGGAGCTGGCCGAGAAAAACCGGGCCGGGACCCAGGTCCGGGATCTCGCGGACAAGATCTCCGCCGCCCAGGGGCCGGAGATCGAAAAGCTCAAGGGCATGCTGAAGACCTGGGGAGAGAAGCCGCTGTCCGACGGCGAGGTGGCCGACGCCATGGACGGCATGATGACCCCGGACCAGATGGCCGATGTGAAGAAGGCCACGGGAGACGAGTTCGACAACCTGTACCTGGAGCTGATGGTCGAGCACCACGAGGGCGCGGTCGAAATGGCCCGCAAGGAGATCGACGACGGCGTCAACCCTGAGGCGATGCAGATGGCGGAGGACATCGTGGACGCCCAGGAGTCCGAGATCGCCTCGATGAAGGACATGCTCGGCGCCTCCGGCGCCAGCGGCGGCACGGCCGCCGGGGACCGCTGAGGACCACTGAGGCCCGCTGGGGGCGGCGACCGCTGACTCCCGTGGGGAAAAGGGGCACCGGCCACGCCGGTGCCCCTCCCTGCTTCTCCGCGCGTCACCCGACACCTCGGAATACCCGCGGCGATCGGGGTGTCCCGTTGACATATAGATACCCCCTAGGGGTATAAAAAGGGGGAGGAGCTACACGGAAGGAGCACGGCCGTGGCACCCGACGACGCCCAAGGGCACGCCCACCGCCGCGACACCGAGCAGCGGCGCCACCAGAGCCAGCAGGCACACCAGGGGCACGACACCCACGCGGGCCATGGCGGCAGCCACGGTGACCACGCGGCGGCCTTCCGCAACCGGTTCTGGTGGAGCCTGCTGCTCAGTGTCCCCGTGGTGCTGACCAGCCACATGATCGCCGGGTGGTTCGGTTACCACGTCCCCGATCCGCTCACGTGGATCCCGCCGGTCCTGGGCACCGTTGTGTACCTCTACGGCGGCTGGCCGTTCCTCAGCGGCGCCGTGTCCGAGCTCCGCTCCCGGCAGCCCGGGATGATGACGCTGGTGGCCATGGCCATCACGGTCGCCTTCGGGGCGAGCGCCATGAGCGCGCTCGGCTATGTCAGCGCGGAGCTCGACTTCTGGTGGGAGCTGGTGCTGCTGGTCACCATCATGCTGCTCGGGCACTGGCTGGAGATGCGGGCGCTCGGGCAGGCGTCCAGCGCGCTGGAGGCCCTTGCCTCGCTCCTGCCTGACACGGCGGAGCGCGTCGGGCCCGACGACACGATCGAGGAAGTGGACTCCGCCCGGCTCCAGCCCGGCGAGACCGTCCTGATCCGCTCCGGCAGCCGCGTCCCCGCCGACGGCACCATCACCGAGGGCACGGCGGCCATGGACGAGTCCATGATTACTGGGGAGTCGCGCACCGTCACCCGCGGAAGCGGGCACCGCGTCGTCGCCGGAACCGTCGCCACCGACTCCGCTGTGCGCGTGCGGGTGGACGCCGTCGGCGAGGACACCACCCTCGCCGGGATCCAGCGGCTGGTCGCCCAGGCCCAGGAGTCGCGCTCCCGCGCACAGGCGCTCGCCGACCGGGCGGCCGCGCTGCTGTTCTGGTTCGCGCTCGGCGTCGGTATCGCCACCTTCGCCGTCTGGTCGCTGCTCCTCGGCGACCCGAGCTCGGCCATCACCCGCACGGTCACCGTCCTGGTCATCGCCTGCCCGCACGCCCTCGGCCTCGCGATCCCGCTGGTCATCGCGATCTCCACGTCGATGTCGGCGCGGGCGGGGATCCTGGTCAAGGACCGGCTGGCGGTCGAACGCATGCGGATCGTCGACACGGTGCTGTTCGACAAGACCGGCACGCTCACCAAGGGCCGCCCGGCGGTCGCCGGTGTGGCGGCGGCCGGTGCGACCGAGGAGCGGGTGCTGGCCCTGGCCGGGGCCGCGGAGTCCGACTCCGAGCATCCGTTGGCACGGGCGATCGTGCGGGCCGCCGGAGAGCGGGGCGACCTGCCCCGCCCGACGGACTTCCGATCGCTGACCGGGCGGGGCGTCCAGGCCCACGTGGACGGCGCGTCGGTGTACGTCGGCGGCCCCGCGCTGATCACGGAGCTGGATCTGGACGAACCGGTGCCGCTGGAAGGCCCCACCAGCGGCTGGCGGGACCAGGGGGCGACCGTGCTGCACGTCATCCGCGACCACGAGGTCATCGGCGCGATCGCGCTGGCCGACGAGATCCGCCCGGAGTCGGAGGAGGCCGTGCGGCGGCTGCACGAGCAGGGGGTCCGGGTCGCGATGGTGACCGGCGACGCCCGCAACGTCGCCGATGCGGTGGCCACGCGGCTCGGGCTGGACGAGGTGTTCGCCGAAGTACTGCCGGACGAGAAGGACGGGGTCGTGCGCGACCTGCAACAGCGGGGGCACCGGGTGGCGATGGTCGGTGACGGGGTCAATGATGCCCCGGCCCTGGCCCGGTCCGACGTGGGCATCGCGATCGGGGCCGGGACCGATGTCGCGATCGAGTCGGCGGGCGTGGTGCTGGCCTCGGACGACCCGCGGGGGGTGCTGTCGGTCCGGAAGCTCTCGGGAGCCGGGTACCGGAAGATGCGGCAGAACCTGGCGTGGGCCGCGGGCTACAACGTCATCGCGGTGCCGCTGGCGGCCGGGGTACTGGCCCCGATCGGCTTCGTGCTGGCCCCCGCGGTCGGCGCGATCCTGATGAGCCTGTCCACCATCGTGGTGGCGCTCAACGCGCAGCTGCTGCGCCGTGTCGACCTCGCGGCCTGACGGCGACCGGGGCGGGCCGGGCCCCGTGTGGCCCGCCTCCCGCGTCCGCCGTCCCTCTCGCGGCCGTCCCCACACAGCGAGCGCGTCGATCACTCCCATGGGAACGACGCCGAGGGTCAAGGCACCGATGACGAGAAAGCGCCCTTCGGCCCTCAAGCCGCGTGCTGCGGCCGCGCGGCACGGACGGCGCGGCCCCCGCGGACGGGCGCTGACACGCGGGAGCGGGCCCCCTCACCTTTGGAAAAGGGGACCCGCTCCCGCGTGTCACCTGAACGTCAATCGGCCCTTCAGGCCGCCAGGCGGGCCTTGGCCGCGCGATGCTGGGCGAGCAGCGTGTCCACGACGAGCGACGAGGGCCAGAGAGGAGCTGTGAGGGAGACGTCGTCGAGGCGTCGCAGCCGGTCGCAGTCGGCGCCTTCGACCAGCCGCCAGGTGGCGATCGAGACGCGGCCGTGGCCGTTGCGCCGCAACCGCTCCACCGCGTCGGGCACCGAGGGGGCCCAGCCGTTGGTGTACCCCACCTGCACGGGGGCGCCCAGTCGGCGGCTGAGCATACGCGCCACGTCGGCCACCTCGTGGCGTTCCTCCTGGGCGCTGCCGCCGTCAGCGGCCAGCACCACACCGTCGCGCCGCGTCCACCCGGTTTCCATCAACCGGTTGGCGAGATCGGCGACGATCGACGGCACCGCTCCCAGCGGCGCGGTGGGGCACGCGTCGACGCGGTCGGCCAGGTTCAGCGTGGCCAGCTCGGCGAACATTTCCGCGCTGGCGTGGTCGCCGCCGGCGAGGAAGGCGGGAACCACAACGATCGGGCCGTCGAGAGCCCGCACGGTCTCGCTTACCTCTGGCCCGGATCCGAAAGCCGGGACCACCGGCGCCTCACCGCGATCGGCGACCGCTTCGGCAAGGTCGCAGAGGGCATCTCTTCGATGCGTGTCACGCGAGTCATCGGCAACGAGAACCATCGTTGGGACCATATCCGTCTCCTTACGAATCACCGACTATCGCCGGCCCGCTCCCCCCGACCATAGGGGCCGACGGTTTCTCATGAATAACCTCGTGTTACGCACGTGAAAACTGACGCCTGATCAGCGAAGGCAACCTCCTCGCAAAGAGGAGGGAAAGATCGCAAAGAGGGGGAGCACCAAAAGGCACTCAGGAGCGATTCGACACGGAGCACTGTCGCTCCGGCCTGCACTGACGCCCACGTGAAACCGAGGCCTCGCCACCAGGTCAGTTGATCCAGGGGGGATTTCCACCGTGATCCACACTCATTCTTCGCCGGCATCGTGATCTTCGGGAACAACAGCCGTGATCATCACCACATCCCGTAGTCACATGAATCTCGACCTCTCTGCAGAGCCCACAGAAGTACATGAATGGGCAATCAGATCTCAACATCCCTGGGAAATCAGCGATACCCGGTTCCGGAACGAATTAACGTGACGTAGGTCCCTCCCGAAAGGCGGCGGGGGAATTCCCGTGCAAATGCACTCGCGGCACGACCCCGGAAGTTTCCGGCCACCCTCGACCACACGCGACCCGCCTTTCCCCACACGCCCCCGAGAGGCGCGTGCGCACCCCTCGGGGCGCGACCATGCCGACTCCAATTAGCACCACTACCCAGCCCCTGTCAAGGGAGCAGCATCCCCATTTCATCCCACGTGACGACCTCCCTGACATGGGAAGACAGGATGCCAATCGGGGATGTTCACTTGCCATCGACTGCTCCACCTCTCAGACTTAGGGCCTGAGGAGCGGTGCTTCAACGCTCCTCCGACGGACACCGGACAGTGCCTTCCCCCGAGCACCTGTCTCCTACGGGCCGGGCAACCGGACCATTCGGGTGCCACCGGGTACCACGGCCCACAGGTGGACACACGGAGGAGCCAGCGAGAGCCAACCGGCGCGATCCGCGAGCCCCGAGCGCAATTCAGACTGGAGACCGTATGGCGATCCACCCCCGCGTGCAGGCCCTGGTGGAGGCGTTCCTCCACCACGCGGACCTTGAGGCACCCGGGCTCATCGAAGGGCTGTACCTGACCGGTTCGGTCGCCCTCGGCGACTTCCGCCCGCACGCGAGCGACGTCGACTTCGTCGCCGTGACCGCCCGCACCCTCACCGACTCCGACCGCGACGCTCTGCGCCGCGCGCACGCCCGCACCCGCACGCAGATCCGCCGCCCCCAGTTCAACGGCATCCACGTCACCTGGGACGACCTCACGGAGGACCCGATGTCGTGCGGTCCCGTCGCCTCCGTCCTCAACGGCAGATTCAGGCCCAAGGCCGCCGCCGATATCAACCCGGTCACCTGGCACGTTCTCGCCGAACGCGGCGTCACCGTGCGCGGTCCTGTCCCGGTGGAACTGGCCGTGTGGGACTCCCCCTCCAGCCTCCGCGACTGGTCCCTGGGCAACCTCGACGAGCAATGGCGCCGCTGGCGGGCCAAGGCCGGGCGCCTGGTGACACCGCGCGGCCTCGCGGTCCTGGGGTCGCTGGCCCCCTCCTGGAGCGTGCTGAGCGTCAGCCGCCTCCACTTCACCCTGAACACCGGGGAGATCACCTCCAAGTCCGGTGCCGGGATGTACGCGCTGCACGCCTTCCCCGACCGGTGGGACCGCATCGTCAACGAGTGCCTGCGGATCCGGCGCGGCAGCAGGATCCCCTCCATGTACGCCAACGCCCTGGCACGGCGGCGCGCCGCGCTCGATTACATCCAGATGGTGCTCGACGACGCGCTCGCCCCCCAGATGGCCTGACGGCAAGGGGACGCCGGGGGACACCGACCGCGCGGTGGACGGGGGAACGGCCGTGCGCCGTTCCGCCCGCTGCGCGGCTAATGTGTGACCCATGAGCAAGCGTCCCATCGTCTACTTCGGCGACCCGGTCCTCGTGACGCCGACGACCCCCATCACCACGTTCGACCGGCACACCGACGCACTCGTCCGCGACCTGCTCGACACCGTCGACGCTCCGGGACACGCGGGCGTGGCGGCCACGCAGATCGGTGTCGGGCGGCGCGCCTTCAGCTACAACGTCGAGGGCACCATCGGCTATGTGATCAACCCCGAGATCGTCGAGCTGTCGCAGGAGAGCCAGGAGGACAGCGAGGGCTGCCTGTCGGTCCCCGGGCTGTGGTTCCCGACCCGGCGCGCCACGCACGCCGTCGTCACCGGTGTCGACAAGCGCAATAACCCCGTCACCGTGCGGGGTTCCGGTCTCATGGCGCGCTGCCTCCAGCATGAGACGGATCACCTTGACGGGATGCTCTACCTCGACCGCCTGGACCGCGACACCCGCCGCGAGGCGATGCGGGAAGTCCGGCGGTCGGCCTGGTTCCTACGCGAGGAGCCGGCCGAACCCACCGCGCCGAAGCTGCCCAGCGCCTTCGGAGGAATGTCCTGATCACACGGGAATCAGCCGTCAATCCTCTACGATCACTAGGCAGCTGACAGCGGAGTCTCGTATCGTCTGCTGAAGCATCGCGTGGCCCACGGGCACCTCATCAAACCCTCGAACCGCCCACACCACAACCCCCGGGCGGGGCCACAGGTCCGTCCACGGAGCGACCCCTTGACTCGAATGCACAACAACTCCCCACGTCCTGCGCGCCGTCCGGTGCGGCTGCTCGCCGGAGTCGCCCTTACCGCGGCGGTGGCCCTCCTGACCCCCACGGCGTCCTACGCCGACCCCAAGGACGAGGAGCTCAGCCTCGAAGAGCTCAACGAGCGGGCCGAGAAGCTCGAAGACGAGTACGCGGGCGACCTCATCCAGTACGAGGACGCCAAGGACAACGCGGAAAAGGCGGAGAAGGCCCTGAAGAAGGCCGACGCCGATCTCGCGAAGGCGCGCGACGACGTCTCCGGCATCGCCGCAGCGCAGTACAAGGGCTCCGGTGTGGACCCGGTCGTGGAGGTCGTGCTGAGCCGCGAGCCCGACGGCATGCTGGACGACGCGGCGGTGATCAGCCAGATCGCGCAGACGCACAGCGGGCGCCTCAAGGACCTCAACGCGTTGAAGAAGAAGCGCGAGGAGGCGTCGAAAAAGGCCGAGAAGGAGCTCAAAGAGGCCAAGAAGGTCATCGACGGCCTGAACGAGCAGCGCGACGAGATCAAGAAGCGGATCGAGAAGTACAAGGAAGAGCGGGTCCCCAAGCCGCCGGCCGACGACAGCGCAGCAAGCGGCGGTGGCACCGGATCCGTCCCGGCGAGCGCCCGCGGCTGGGGCTTCGACGGCGCGACCCCGCGCATGGCCGCGATCCGCGACGAGATCATCGGCAGGTTCGGCGCTCCCTACCCGGTCGGCTGCCGCCGCAGCAGCAACGACGACCACGGCTCCGGCCAGGCCTGCGACTTCATGATGAGCGCCGGCGGCAGTTACCCCTCCTCTGCAAACCAGCAGAAGGGCCAGCAGATCGCCGAGTACGCCAAGAACCACGCCGGCCGCCTGGGCGTCAAATACGTCATCTGGGAGCAGAAGATCTGGGACTCCCGCAACCCGGGCGCCGGGTGGAAGCCGATGAACGACCGCGGCAGCGTCACCGAGAACCACTACGACCACGTGCACGTCTCGTCGTTCTGATCGACGGCGGGACCACCGTGGACGCTTTTGACGACACCCGCGAGGAGCGGGTGGGCCTCACAACGACGCTTTGGCGGCCCACCGGCCCCAAGGAGCTGGACCTCGTGCGCGCCTCCGGCTGGCGCACGTGGCCCCCGCGCCTTCCCGGGCAGCCGATCTTCTACCCCGTACTCACCGAGGAGTACGCGGTCCGGATCGCCCGCGACTGGAACGTGAAGCACGATGGCGCCGGATATGTGACCCGTTTCGAGATGGAGACCGAGTTTCTCCGGCGCTACCCGGTACGCCAGGCCGGCGGCCGCACGATTCTGGAACTGTGGGTCCCGGCCGACGAACTCACCGAGTTCAACGACCACATCGTGGGACGGATCGAGGTTGTTCGGGAGTTCCGCCCGCAAGAATGATGTCGGGCCGCGGCTATGCCGCGGCCCGCACGCCTGTGTGGGGTTCAGAGCCGTGTAGGGGCCAGGGTGGATCAGGGTTCCGATCCGACCCCATTCTCGGATCGGATCGGCGGCGTGTTCTCTTCGCCTCGTCTGCCGTTCCTCGCACCGTCTCAGACCAGCCCAGTCACACATACGTCTAAGTACGTGACGCTCCGCGCAGTCTTCATGACTCATTCAGCGGATCGCAATGGCCCACCTGGGCTATATCAGAAATGGGCCCAATGGGGCCTGTCGGCGCAGCTCGACGATCCGTAGTTTCGACCCCAGCGGTGAGGAGGGACACAGTAGGCCGAAATGAGCGGCCCGCGAAGTACCGGCTTCTGTTCGTGCTCCGCGAGTGGCACCGTCCGCCGAACTCTCTCCCTCCCCCGATGCCGACGACCGCGCCCGTCGGCAGTACCTACAAGACTCACATGCTGATCTTGGGAGTGGGGCAACATGTGGAATAGGGATTGGGCTGGTAGGGGTCTGTGCCGGGAGACGGACCCTGACGCCATGTTCGTCCAAGGAGCCGCCCAGAATCGGGCCAAGCTCATCTGCCGGGGGTGCCCGGTGCGCACCGAATGCCTGGCCGACGCGCTGGACAACCGCGTCGAGTTCGGTGTGTGGGGGGGCATGACCGAACGCGAGCGCCGGGCCCTGCTGCGCCGACGGCCGGATGTCGATTCGTGGCAGAACCTCCTTTCGAACGCGCGCGATGCCTACGAGCAGAACTCCGAAACGGAGCGGCAGCTTCTCGCCTAGTCGTCGTGGTGTGGAGGCCGTCCCCGGGAGTGGTGGGGACGGCCTCGCCTTATGAGCGATCCGCGCCGCCCAGCAGTTCAGATGCTACTCACACGTTCGTACGGGCCGCATGGTTTCTCGAAGAGACGGCCACACTCGGTCACGTGGCCGCCATTCCCGTGCCTCTACCGGGTCCGATTGGCGCCTCTCTGTCCGGTTACCGGCGGGCCATGGTCCGCGCTCCGACGTCAACGCCCCACGTCATCGGCCATGACGTCGGGCGAGTACCCTGGCGGGCGCCCGACCGGAAACAACGAGACGCGACACAAGAAGCCATTCATTGATCCTTGACCTCTCCGATGAATCCACGCCGCACGAGTTGCTTCACGCACTCACGCGAGGGTTCCAAACCCGCTCGATCCGTCCGCGTTCACTCGCGGAGTTCCGCGCCCTACTCGCGAAGGCCGCCGCACCGCCCCAGGAGATCCACTTCACCGGATGGGGCGAATTCCGCGCGCAATGCCCCGTTGGGGCCCGCGAACTCCGCGCGCTCATCGATGAGCACCGGGAACGGCACCCGGAGGCGATCGTCACCTATACGGACAGCCCCACCGAGATCAGGACGACCATCGACCTGAGCGGCGTGACCAGCGGACGCGACCTTCACCGGCTCCTCAAGCGGGAACTCGACTTCCCCGACATGTACGGCATGAACTGGGATGCCTTCTGGGATGCGATCACCGGCCTGGTCCAGCTCCCGGCCGCCATCCGGTTTGTCGGATGGCGCCATCTGGAGACGACCGTCCCCCGAGACGCCCGTATGCTGCGGCGAATCCTCGATGAGTACCTCGCTCGCACCGCCGGTGACCCGGAGCAACCCACCGTCTCCTACGAGGAGTGAAGCGCGGCCCGCGCCGAGCGCCGCGACAGCGGGTGTCATACATCGCGATCGCGCGTGTCAGCCGGTCTCCGACGGGTGGACCGCGGCCTGGTTAGCCGTGAGCCATTCGGCGATGCGTTCGGCTCTCCGCGGGGTGAGGGAGCGTTCGGCGTGGCCCATGCCCGGTTCGATCCACAGTTCCTTGGGGTGGCGGGCGGCGTCGTGGATGCGGTGGGCGTGGACGAGGGGAAAATAGCTGTCCCGGTCCCCGTGGACGACCAGGAGCGGGGCCGGGGCGACCCTGGGGGCGAGTTCGACCGGGTCCTGTGGCATGGGGTCCCACTCCTGGTCGGTGACCCGGACCTGGCGGGCGACGCGCAGGAACCAGCGTCCCAGCGGTCGCTCCACGCCGAAATGCAGCAGCCGCATCCGGGTGGTTCCCCGGTAGAACCACTGGCTGGGTCCGCTCACCGCGACGACCGCCGACACGCCGCCGAACAGTCCGGCGTGGCGCACGACGACGGCGGCTCCCATGGAGAAGCCGACGGTGGCGATGGCCGCGTAGCCGAGGCCCCGCAGGTGCTCGATGACCGCCTGCAGGTCGTCGACTTCGTGGTTGCCGACCGTGCTCGCTCCCGTCGAGGCGTAGTGGCCGCGGAAATCGAAGGTCATGACATCGCCCACCGGGAGCATCCGGGAGGCGATCATCTTGGTGTCGGGGCTGCGCCACGTGCCGGTGAATCCATTGGCGAGGACGACCGCCGTGTCGCGTGTCGCTCGCGCCTCTGCGCGAATCAGTACGGAATCGAGGCGGACCCCGTCAGGGGTGGTCAGCTGTTGACGCTCGGGGCGAGACCGTGGGGTGAATTCTGAAAGGGCGTCGGACACCCCACCATCCTGCATGATCGCCCATTCCCGAAGCACGGAAGGACGCACGTGTTTCCCCAGTAGGGAAGGCACTACTGGCGCGTCCGTCACCGCAGCGGAGACACGGGGTTCCGCTTCGTCCGCGCCCGCCCCGTCCGGGCGCCCGCGCCACGCCTCACCGGGACGACGCACCGCGCCGTCGCCGACCGCCGCCGGACCGGGCGGCCCGCCGAACAGCGCCCGGGTCGGCTGTCCGGCCGCGGCCGCGGTGGCCGCTCCTCCGGCCGGGGCCGCGGCCGCCACTCGTGCCTCCGCGGTCACCCGGGAAAAGCAGACCGCGGACGTCGATGAGGATGTGCAGCAGGATCGGGATGACCAGACTTCCCGTTCCCAGGTAGACGATCGTGAACAGCACACCGACCAGGCCGGGGCCGACCAGTCCCCACCACCCCTGGTAGAGGTGGGCGACCGCGAAGAGCACGCACGAGACGATCGCCGCCGCCCACACCGGCAGACCGAAGCTCACGCCGAGGGCGATGAACAGACCGCGGTAGAGCAGCTCCTCACCGATGCCCGCGGTCACGGCCAGGGCGCCGGCCAGCCGCCGCTCGGCGGCCGTGCGCGGGGTCAGGGCCTCGATCGCCTCGGCGCCGGGGGCCGGCATCGCGGGCCGCTGGGGGCCGGAGTACTCCGGGTAGCCCGGACCGTCCTCGGGACGGTGGTCGGAAGCGGAGTCGCGTCCAGCTGACGGGATTGGGCCGATGCCGTAGGGCGCGTCGTACCCGTACCCCGGGTCCGGCGCGTCACCGGCGGGGGCGTCGGGCTCGGAGGCCGCGGGACCGCGCCGCCGACCCCGCCCCTTGCCCTTCTTCCTCGCGCCGCCCTTGTTCCGGCTGATCAGCCAGATCACGGCCCCTGACACGGCGAAGCCGACGATGGCGGCGAGCAGCGGACCCCACTGGTCCGGCGCGCGCAGGCCGAGGTCGGCGAGGTTCAGTGAGGGCGAGAGCGCGAGGATCGCGACGACGAGCGTGATCCACAGCCACTGGATCGCGATGGTCAGGCCGTAGAACCGGACCAGCGCGCTGGATTCGGTCTCGCGACGGCGGCGTAGCCAGGCGTAGGCGTAGCGTCCCAGAACCGGCTCGCCAATGGCGGCGTACGCCACCAGAACGATCCCGAGGATCATCGCGACAAGACTGAATTGGGGAATGCTCTCGGACCACGGCACGGCCACAGCCTAAGAGATTGGGACGGCCGCCACGCCCATTCTGGTCATGCCGCTCTCGCGTTTTCCGGCGCCCCCGCACCCCCAGCCGCTTCGCCACCGCCACCGTACCCTGTGTTACCCCCCGTTTCCCCACCTGACCCCTTGTGATATCCGCCGTGAAAGGTGACGGTAGAGAGTGTCCCGCGTCACACTCGACGCGGACCGCCGGCGTCATCCGCATGGGAGCCGAAGGAAGAAGGTTGGGAAGCATGGCGGACAAATCCGGTCCAGCGACCACCGGCAGGGCACTCAAGGCCGATCGACCAACGGGCATACGCAACGTTGTGTTGGTCGGCCATTCCGGAGCCGGAAAGACGACGCTGATGGAGGCCCTGCTGCACGCCTCCGGCACCATTTCCCGAGCCGGGCGGGTCGAAGAGGGCACGACGGTCAGCGACTACGACGATGTGGAGATCAGGCAGAAGCGCTCGGTCAACCTCGCGGTGGCCCCGATCCGCTCGGGCAACGTGAAGGTGAACCTGCTGGACACACCCGGCTACGCCGACTTCGTGGGCGATCTGCGCGCCGGGCTGCGCGCGGCCGACGCCGCGCTGTTCGTCATCTCGGCCCTCGAAGGCGTCGACGGCCGCACCCGCCTGCTGTGGGACGAGTGCGCGGCCATCGGCATGCCGCGCGCCGTCGCGATCACCAAGATCGACCACCACCGCGCCGACTTCGCGGGCACCGTGCAGGAATGCCAGGCCGCCTTCGGCGACGGTGTCCTTCCCGCCTACGTCCCCGTGTACTCCGGTGAGGGCGACGCGCGCACCGTGCGGGGCCTGATGGGGTTGATCTCCCAGCGCTACTACGACCACTCCGGGCCGAAGCGGACCGAGAGCGAGCCGCCCGCGGATCTCGACGGCGAGATCGACGCCATGCGCGACGCGCTGATCGAGGGGGTGATCCAGGAGAGCGAGGACGAGACGCTCATGGATCGCTATATGGAGGGCGCCGAACTCGACCCCGAAATGCTCATCACCGATTTGGAGGCGGCCGTGGCCCGGGGCGGATTCCATCCCGTGCTCGCGATCTCCTCGACCCACGGCATCGGCATCCAGGAGCTGCTCGACGAGCTGCCCCGTTCCACCCCGTCGCCGGTCGAGCGGCCGCTCCCCGACGATGTGACCACCGTGGACGGCAAGCCCGTCACGGGGCTGAGCTGCGACCCCGACGGCCCGCTGCTGGCCGAGGTGGTCAAGACCGCCAGCGACCCCTACGTGGGCCGGGTCAGCCTGGTGCGCGTCTTCTCCGGCACGCTGCGCCCGGACGCCGTCGTCCATGTCTGCGGGCACGGCCTGGCCGACCGCGGGCACGACGACCACGACGTCGACGAGCGCATGGGCGCGCTGTCCATCCCGATGGGCAAGAACAACGAGCCGTGCGGCGAGGTCATCGCGGGCGACATCTGCGCGGTCGCCAAGCTCACCGGAGCCGAGACCGGCGACACGCTCTCCGACAAGGAGCGCCCGCTGCGCATGCCGCCCTGGTCGTTCCCCGAGCCGCTGCTCCCGGTGGCGGTGCGCGCCGCCGCCAAGAGCGACGAGGACAAGCTCTCCCAGGCGGTCTCCCGACTGTCGCAGGAAGACCTGACCCTGCGCGTCGAGGTCAACCCGGAGACCCACCAGATGGTGCTGTGGTGCACGGGCGAGGCCCACCTGGACGTGGCGCTCGACCGCCTGCGCGAACGCTACGGTGTCCGCGTCGAAACCGACGAGGTGCGCATCCCGCTCCGGGAGACCTTCGCGGTCCCGGCCCAGGGGATGGGCCGCAATGTCAAGCAGAGCGGCGGGCACGGCGAGTACGGCATCTGCAAGATCGAGGTGGAGCCGCTGCCGTCGGGGTCAGGGCTGGAGTTCGTCGACAAGATCGTCGGCGGTGTGGTGCCGCGCCAGTTCATCCCCTCGGTGGAGAAGGGCGTGCGCTCCCAGATGGAACACGGCGTGAAGTCGGGCTACCCGCTGGTGGACATCCGGGTCACCCTGTACGACGGCAAGGCGCACTCGGTGGACTCCTCCGACATGGCGTTCCAGAAGGCGGGGCGGTTGGCGCTGAAGAACGCGGCCGAGCACGCGAAGACGTCGATGCTCGAACCCGTGGACGAGGTGACAGTGCTGGTCGCCGATGAGTACATGGGGGCGGTGATGAGCGACCTGTCGGCCCGCCGGGGCCGGGTCATCGGGACCGAGGCCGTGGAGAACGGGCGCACCCTGATCCGCGCCGAGGTGCCCCAGCTGGAGATCACCCGCTACGCCATCGACCTGCGCTCCATCTCGCACGGCACCGGCTCGTTCAACCGCCGCTACCTGCGGCACGAGCCCCTGCCGCCGCAGCTCGCGGAGAAGTTCCGGGAGGAGGAGCACGCCAGCGCGTAATCAGGGGGCGGCGACGCACCGCGCACGCGCACGCCGGCGGCCGTCACAGCACGCGGCCGGGGCGGGACCGGTCGCGCAGAGCGTGGAACCGCCACGTGTTCACCGGATGGCTGGACAGGAGGTTCGCCAGCATCACAAAGAAGCCCTGGTCGGTACCGGCCCGGTCGGCGATGTCCGCGAAGTCGACGTGACGGTACAGGTACTTGCCGGCGGCGAGGACCCGCAGCCCTTCCACGCCCTCCGGGCAGAACGCGTAGGCGTGGTTGTCGGCGGTGTATTCCTGGGCGCGGTTGAGCGTCATCCCGATCCCCGGGATGACGTTGGCGACCGACACCCCGAACTGCCGCCAGTAGGAGGCGTGCCCGGCCGCGATGTGGCCGACCTCGTGGCCGATGACGAAGCGGAGCGCGTCGGGGTCCCGGAGTCGGCCGCCGATTTCGAACAGGTCACTGGTGATGGCGACGTACCGGCGAAAGCCGTGGCCGGAGGCGAACGCGTTGAGCCGCCCGTTGCCGAGCACCACGTAGGCGTCGGGGACGCGCGGCAGCCCGAGCTCCCGCGCGGCGTCGACCACCATGCGGTGCGCCTCGGGGAACTGGTTCTCGGAGATGCGCACCCCGTCGGATCGCTGCCGGGCATAGAGGATCCCGCGCGCGAAGAAGACCGCTCCCGGCACGCTGAGCAGAAGCAGCGGCTGGCCGCCGTCCCCGCCGAGCGACCGGTTCACGGCCCCCACGACCGCCAGCACGGTGACCGCCACACATATCCCCAGGAACAGGTTCTCTCGCGGATGTCGCAAATCCCGTCGGCGACGCCGATTTCCCCACGAGACCCACCCCATCCGCCCATTGTGGTGGCGGAACATCGGTACCGTCCTCCGCGGTGGCGATCGCGAGGGCAGGGGGCCGGTGTGGCACCGGCCCCCTGGCGGCCCTCCGAGGGCAACGACGACCGCGCCGCTGTGTGTCCTGTCCTGAGGGGGCGGGAACGCGGAGGGCGTGCGGGCCGATTCCGCTCGGTGCCGGTGACCCCGGGCCGCGAACCGCCGGGCCGGGGCCGGGACCGCACCCTCCGGGCGCGCTGAAAAGCCGGATGTCCCCACGGCCGTCGGGCCGAGGAGACATCCGCGGGCGGGAATTTTGGGGTTCAGAGCCGGAAGGGAGGATCCTCGCGCGGCGGGTCCTGGCCGGGCTCGGGCGGCTGCTCGTAGGGCCGCGGATCGTAGGCGTCACCGGGGGCCGGGCGGCCGTCCGGCACGTAGGTGCCCGGGATGTAGGGTGTCGCGCCCGGAGGGGGCGGAGGCGCGGAGATCGGCGCGCCCTCGGGCGGCGGAGCCGCCACGGGGTCGCCCTGCGGCGGTGCCGGGGACAAGTCGGGGTCCTCGTCGGGCATCGGCTCCGCCATGTCCCCTTGCCGGGTGGATTCCTCCACGTCCTGGTAGGTCCGGTCCTCGCCGGTCTCCTCACGCAGCGCGTCCACGTCCGCCGAACGCGTGGACGCACCGGTGTTCTCGCGGGGCACGCCGCCATCGGTACCCCCCTCAAGGCCGGATTCCGACGCGAAGGGCGCAACGTGCGGTTCGGACGGTTCCGGCGCCGCCGCGGCGGCGGTCGGGAGGGACGGCTCGGCGAGGGGCGCGCCGTCCGGAACGACGTGCGGCTGTGCGCCGTCGATCTGGAACGCCCGCTGCCCCCCGGTCGGCACGGCGTCCTCCGCCCGGCCGAGATAGGTGAGGGCGCCGATGGTCAGCGCGGCCAGTCCGGCCCGCAGCGTGGGCTCGCGGTCCGGGGCGAAGAACGGCGAGTGGTTGCTCGGCACCCCCGCCAGCTTCTCGTAGGGGGTGTCGCCCGGCGCCGCCGCCCACACGTCGTGCGGGGTCGAGCCGACGAACCAGTAGACGTAGGGGATCGGCTCCGGGTCACCGGGCAGCCCGAAGACGCCGAAGTCCTCGCTGCCGGTCACCGGCTCGGGCAGGTCGATGACGTAGCCGTCACCGAAGTACGCGCGGTGCGCGGCGGCGACGTCGCGGGTGTGGTCGGGGTCGTTCGCCGTCACCCCGGCCGCCTGCATCACGGTGATCTCGGGCTCCCGCGGCGCGCCCGACGCCATGGCCTCGGCCCGCACGATGCGCTCGATCGCCGCGCGCAGCCGATCGGCCACGGCCCCGTTCAACGCGCGGGTGTTGATCTCCAGGTACGCCTCATCGGGGATGATGTTGCACTTCGTCCCGGCACGCACCATGCCGACCGTCACGACCGCCATCTCGCTCGGGCTGATCTCCCGCGCGACGACCGTCTGCAACCGGGTGATGATGTTCGCGGCCAGCACCACCGGGTCGACGGCGGCGTCGGGCCGCGAGGCGTGTCCGCCGGTTCCGAAGACGCGCACGCCGATCGCCTCGCTGGCGGCCATGAGGACACCCTCCCGGTGGGTGACCATCCCGGCCGGCTGCGGGCCGATGTGCTGGCCCAGCACGACGTCGGGGCGCCCGAACCGGGGGTACAGGCCGTCGGCCACCATGGCGGCCGCGCCGTCGATCGTCTCCTCCGCCGGCTGGGCGACGACCATCAGCGTGCCCCGCCAGTGGTCGCGCGCCTCGGCGAGCAGGTCGGCGGCGCCCACGAGGCACGCGGTGTGCGCGTCGTGGCCGCAGGCGTGCATGACCGGGACCTCGTTGCCGTCGGCATCGGTCCCGCGTGCGGTGCTCGCGTAGGGCAGCCCGGTCTTCTCCTCCATGGGCAGCGCGTCCATGTCGGCGCGCAGCATGACCGTCGGACCGTCGCCGTTGCGGAGGAGGCCGATGACACCCGTGCCACCGATGCCCGTGTGGACCTCGAATCCGGAACGGGTGAGCCACTCGGCCACCGAATTCGCGGTCCGGTACTCGGCGTGCGAGAGCTCCGGGTTCTTGTGCAGGTCGACGTAGAACCCTTCCACCAGAGGAAAGATCTCCTCGACGAGTCGCATGACCACACCGCCGTGTTGGGCGACGCGTTGTGGATCGACCGCTCGCGGCACTGCTTCCACCGCCTTCTTCCATCGGTTCGGCAGGCGGCCGGGGGGTGTCCGGCCACGTCACCGGCGGACGTCCGCCGCGCTGATTCTCTCGCTCGCCCTGGCGAATCTCAAACTCCCGCCATGCCGCCCCATTGCGCCCGCCATGCCGGGAAACGCCCGATTCACGGCCCGCGGAAACTGAGAGAACCCTGAGCAATCACCCAGCTTTCCCCCGCCCACGGCGGCCGCCAACTAGCGTTATCCCTTGCGGGGAGAAGCAACCGGGGGTGGACGGTCGTAGCCGCCCCAATGCCCGCCAGAGCGGCATCCATCACCGATGACGCGCGACAGATCACCTCAGGACATGGCCTGATTCGCCCGGTAACGGTAATGTCCCGTCTCAGGGCTCACAGCGAATTCTCAGGCTTCGGCCATCGGCCCCGACACCCACACCGTCCTGCCCATTGCGAGGGCAGCGGCACGCCCCCCGCTCCGTGCCGAGGAGGACCGGTGGCCACGCACGTGCCCGGCACGTCCCCACAGCCCCGATATCCGGTGACTTGGAGACACACCAGTGGCCTCAACCTCGACACGCCCGTCCGAACTCGACGCACACATCGCCGACCCGCCCCGGGAGCGGCCGCCGGGTCCACGGCCGCCCAAACGCGACGCCCTGCTCGACAACGCGAAGTTCCTGCTGATCCTGCTGGTGGTCATCGGCCACGTCATCGAGCCGACCACCGACACCCGCGAGGCCAACACGGTCTACTTCTGGATCTACCTCTTCCACATGCCTGCGTTCGCCCTGATCAGCGGGTATCTGTCGCGGTCGTTCGACGGTTCCGCGCGGCGCATCGACCGCCTGCTGACGACGGTCGCGGCGCCCTACCTCATCTTCTGGGGAATCTACGCGGTGCAGTCCCTCACCGCCGAGCGCGGCCTACCCGACGGTCCGCTCGAACCCCTGTGGCTGACCTGGTTCCTTGCCGCGCTGTTCGTGTGGCGGCTGACGGTGCCGCTGTGGAAGCGGCTCCGCTGGCCGTTCACCGTCGCGATCGCGATCTCGCTGTTCGGCGGCCTCGCCGTGACCGGTGACGCGCTCGGCATCTCCCGGATCATCAGCCTGCTGCCGTTCTTCGTCGGTGGCCTGCTCCTGGAGAAGCGCCACTTCGACCTGCTCACAACCACCTGGGTGCGGGTCTCCAGCGCCGCGCTCATGGTCGCGACGTTCATCCTGTGCTACGTCTACCTGGAGCAGGTGAGCCGGGAGTGGGTCTACTGGCGGGAGAGCCTGGCCGACCGCGACGTCGACATCCTGCCGGTGGGGCTGCCCGGCCGCGTCCTCTTCCTGGTGCTCGCATTCGCGCTTACCGCGGCGCTGCTGTCCCTCACGCCGCGCCGCACCACCCGGTTCACCGGGCTGGGCGCGCTCACCATGTACGTCTTCCTGCTGCACGGCCTGGTGATCCGGATCGCCGACCAGTTCGGCTGGTACGAGTACTCCAACGCGGTGTTCGGCCCGCACGGTTCCTTCGCGGTCAACTTCCTGGTGTCGATCCCCATCACGCTGGCGCTGTGCTCCCCGTGGGTGCGGAGGGCCACCCGATGGGCCGTGGAGCCCGCGGCCGAGTGGTCCCTACGCCGGGATGACAGGGCGACCGGTTCCGAAACCCAGGCCGGACTACTGTCCGGAACCACGCGCTCCCGGGCGCGCGCCGCCTCCTGACCCAACGGGGCCCCTCCATGGCGAAAGGCCGCGTGGATTCCACGCGGCCTTCTCCTCGATCCGACGGTCGCACCGGACGCCGCGGGCCTCCCCGAGGCGGCGCCTCGGCGGTCAGCCCTGCAGCTTCGCCAGCTCCCTGGTGAAGTCGCGGGTGGCCAGCCACAGCTTGTAGACGATGATGACCTCGAAGGCCGCGAGCCCGAGGCAGGCGAGGACGGCCACCGGGATGACGAGGCTGCTCAGCGGCGCCACCAGTGAGATGAGCGCGGTCAGCGGCGCGACGACGCAGACGAACATCTCGAACTCGATTCCGCTGAACAGGTGGGGGCGGACCCGGCTGCGCAGCAAGGCGTCGCGTACCCGCTCGTACCACGCGAACTTCCGGCTGAACCCCTGGTGCACGTCGATGATCTTGGCCCCGGCCGGGTGGGCGCCGGAGCGCACCTCATCGGCCTTGAGCTGGGGGTTATCCCGCAGCACCTCCTCCATGAAGACGACCGGGGCGCCCTCGCGGTCCTCCGAGCCGTCCTGGGGGGTCTCGGCCGTCTCGGTGCTCTCCGGATCGTCGACCGCGCCGTCCACGGGCCGGCCCTCGGCGGCGGCGCGCAGCTTCTCCCGCATCGCCTGCCGGGTCTTGGCCACCTGCCCCCCGTTGAGGTAACGGAACAGGTCGAGGAAGATCACCACCGGTGCCAGGATCAGGTAGGCGGCCTCACCCGTGGCCGCCCACTGGCCGACCAGCAGCGCCAGCATGCAGCCGAAGAAGCGGATGCGGTCGAAAACGAAGTCCACCCACGCCCCGAAGACCGAGCCGTTGCCCTTCAGCCGGGCGATCTTGCCATCCATGCAGTCGAGCACGAAGCTCAGGTGGAACAGCAGCGCGCCGAGCACCAGCCACGGCCAGTCGGCGAGCGCGAAGCACACGGCGGAGCCCAGCCCCAGCACGCCCGCGCCGAACGTGATCTGGTTCGGCGTGATGTTCGTGCGGTTGGCGGTCCACACCACCAGCCGGGATGCCAGCGGGTCGACAAGGAAGACCGTCCACCAGGCATCGCGGCTCTTGTATGTGCGCTCACGGACGTCCGCGAGTGTGAAGCTCGTCATGTCATCTCCTGCGGAACTCCCATCCGGTGCCGCGTGTCGAATTTCGACGACGCAGGGTGGTCGCTCACGGTCCACAAGGAGGGGAGGGTAAGGGTGTCAGCCGACGATCATTCCAGACGACGTGTCACCTGGGCTAATCGGTGCGGCAATAATGGGTAGGTAAGAGGGGGTTCGACCAGGTATCCACTCATTCGAGTGGAACTTGGCACCGTCCGCCCCGAACGGCATCGACCGAGGTAGCAGGCGTGCACTTTCTGAACAACCAGGTTCCCGACCATGACCTGACCTACAGTGACGTGTTCATGGTCCCCCGGCGGTCGGCCGTGGGATCCCGGCTGGACGTGGATCTCGCCTCGCACGACGGCACTGGCACGACCATCCCCATCGTAGTCGCGAACATGACCGCGGTGGCGGGCCGTCGCATGGCCGAGACAATCGCCCGCCGCGGCGGGATCGCCGTCATCCCGCAGGACATCCCGATCGACGTCGTGGCCGAGGTCATCAGCTGGACCAAGCAGCGTGACCTGGTCATCGACACCCCGATCACGCTCCGCCCGGACAACACCGTCGGCGACGCGCTGAACCTGTTGCCCAAACGGGCGCACGACGCCGTCATCGTCATCGACGACCAGCGGCACCCGGTCGGCGTGGTCACCGAGGACGACTGCCTGGGCGTCGACCGTTTCACCCAGCTGCACGAGGTGATGGCCACCGATCTGCTGACGATCCCGGCGGGCACCGACCCGAAGGAGGCCTTCGGAACGCTGCACGACTTCCGGCACCACCTGGCGCCGGTGGTCGACCCCGAGGGCGCGCTGGTCGGTGTGTCCACCCGCACCGGAGCGCTGCGCTCCACCATCTACCAGCCGGCGCTGGACGCCAATGGGCGGCTGCGCGTCGCCGCCGCCATCGGCATCAACGGCGACGTGGCGGGCAAGGCCAAGGAGCTGCTGGAGGCCGGGACCGACGCCCTGGTCATCGACACCGCACACGGCCACCAGGAGAAGATGATCAGCGCGCTGGGCAAGGTGCGCGCGCTGGATCCGCAGGTGCCGATCGTGGCCGGCAACGTCGTTACCGCCGAGGGCACCCGCGACCTCATCGAGGCCGGAGCCGACATCGTCAAGGTCGGCGTGGGGCCGGGCGCCATGTGCACCACGCGGATGATGACGGCGGTGGGCCGCCCGCAGTTCTCGGCCGTTCTGGAGTGCGCTGCGGCAGCGCACGAGCTGGGCAAGTCGGTGTGGGCCGACGGCGGCGTGCGGCACCCCCGCGACGTCGCTCTGGCGCTGGCCGCCGGTGCGTCCAACGTGATGATCGGCTCCTGGTTCGCCGGGACCTACGAGTCCCCGGGCGACGTCATGCGCGACGCGCAGGGCCGCCTGTACAAGGAGAGCTTCGGCATGGCGTCGGCCCGCGCCGTCAAGCTGCGGACCTCGGAGGACTCCCCGTTCGAGCGCGCGCGCAAGGCGCTGTTCGAGGAGGGCATCTCTTCTGGGCGGATGTACCTCGACGCCGAGCGTCCGAGCGTGGAGGACCTGCTGGACGACATCATCGCGGGCGTACGCAGCTCGATGACCTACGCCGGCGCGACGACGCTCCAGGAGTTCCACGAGCGCGCCACCGTTGGTGTGCAGAGCGCCGCCGGCTACAGCGAGGGCAAGCCGACGCCGAGCGGCTGGTAGTCCGGCTCGGTCACAACAGAGGTTCGCGAAGAACCGAGACCGCCACGGCCGGGCGCGGGAGAATGCGCGTCCGGCCGACATTCCCGCGGAGGGGAGTCCCCAGTCGATCTCGGGGGCTCCCCTCCCGCGTTCCCGGTGACGTGGACGGCCGCACCGGGTGCGCAGCGACCCCGCGCACGGAGCCTGCGGGAACGGCTCAGATAGCCGAGTGTGCGGCGGTCTCGCAGATCACGACCGGGATCGTCCGGTCGGTCCAGGACTGGTAGGCGTCGTAGTCGGGGTAGAGCTCGACCAGCCGCGGCCACAGTTCGGCCCGCTCCTGTTCATCGGCGACCCGCGCACGCATCCGGCGCATGCGGCCACCGGTCTGCACCACAACGGTGGGTTCCGCCAGGAGGTTGCGGAACCACATCGGGTTGCGCGCCCTGCCGACCTGGGAGGCGACCAGGATGACGCGCTCGCCCTCGGGCGCGGGGTCGCTCAGGTAGAGCAGCGGCGTGGTGCGCAGTCGGCCGCTCTTGCGCCCCCGGGTCGTCAGCAGGCATATGGGGACTCCGGACGGGGAGCCGCTGCGGGCGGGGAACGTGCCGCCGATGTACCCGTCGGTGGCCCGATAGACGAACGTGTTCACGCGCGACAGGACCTTCAGGATCCGCGTCGTGAGCGGTGAGTCGAGCGCGGGCGGACGCTGACGGGGCATAGCGGGACTCCTCCGTGGTCAGGGGGATAGCTCTTGACGCTATGACGCCTCTGCCTGCCAGGGGAACACATCCCGCGGAATTGGCCGATTCCAGCCATCTCCCGCGCTTGCGCACGATCGCCATTGGCCCACTCCCCTCCCTACAGGCAGTGCTGTGTCGCACCTTACGTTTGCGGGCGCCACGATCACGGTCTCAGGCGTACTATTTTTGAACTGACTAGTCAGTTCAAAAACGTTAAGGGGACTGGGGATGCGTTGGGCCACAGGAGCCAGAGTCGAAGCCGAACACCTCGCACTACACACCCGCCAAGGCACCGTCTACAGCGACATCACCTTCACCGCCAGCCCCGGCACCATCACCACCTTCCACGGCGAATCCGGCACCGGCCGCACCGCCCTCCTGCTCACCCTCGCCGCCCGCATGACCCCCACCCACGGCACCCTCACCATCGACGGCCACCCCCACCCCCGCAAAGCCCGCACCATCCGCCAAATCACCGCCCTCGGCCTCACCGACGGCGTCAACGACCTCGACGACCGCCTCCGCGTCCAAGAACACCTCAACGAACGCCACTACCTCCGCCTACGCCCCGCCAACCGCGCCCTCACCAACGCCGCCCTCACCAACGCCGGCCTCGCCGACCTCGACACCACCCGCCTCACCACCGACCTCACCACCAACGAAAAACGCCGCCTGGGCATCGCCCTCGCCCTCATCGACGAACCCCGCCTCCTCCTCGTCGACAACCTCGACCACGGCCTCTCCCCCACCCACCAAACCCACCTCTACGACACCCTCACCCACCTCGCCGACCACGGCCTGACCATCATCACCACCACAACCGACACCACCCACACCCCCACCAACACCACCCTCATCCCCCTCACCCGGCCAGAGGACGAGGGCCCGCCACCCCCGCTACCCCAGGGGCGGCACCGGCGGCTGAGCATGGGCGGACTGTTCGGCCGGGGCGGCAACGCGGTCGGCCGTGACAGGTCCGAAACAAGCACCGACGACACGACGACGATGACGAAGGAGACCAAGGCGTGAAGCTCCCGAAGGTCCGGATACTGCCGGCACTGCGGCTCGGCGGGCTCTCGGTGCGGTCGTTCTTCCGCTCGCCCCTGCCCGTTGCCGCGCTGGTCGCGCTGGCCCTGATCCCCCTGCTGTACTCGGGGCTCTACCTGTGGTCGTTCTGGGACCCGTTCGGCAACATGAAGAACCTGCCGGTCGCCCTGGTCAACGAGGACGAGCCGGTCACCGTGGACGGCGAGGAGACCCACGCCGGGCAGGACATCACCGACGAGCTGCTGGAAGGCGGCGACCTCGACTGGCGCCTCGTGGACGCCGACGAGGCCGCGTCCGGCGTCGCCGACGGCCGCTACTACGTCTCGCTCACCATCCCCGAGGACTTCAGCGCCAACCTCGCCTCCCCCTCCGAGGACGACGACGAGCCGGTGCCCGCGATGCTGGAGGCGCACTACAACGACGCCAACAGCTACATCGTCCGCCAGCTCATGAAGTCGGCCTTCAAGGAGATCCAGTCCGCGGCGGGCAAGAACGCCACCGGCGAGTACCTCGACTCCATGTTCCTGGGCTTCAACGAGATCCACGGCAAGACCGAGGAGGCGGCCGACGGCGCCGGGCAGCTGGCCGACGGCACCGACGACGCCAAGGACGGCTCGGGCAAGCTCTACACCAACCTCGGCGATGCCAAGGACGGCTCCGCACAGCTACGCAGGGGTATCGGTGACCTCTACGACGGCTCCAAGAAGCTCGCCGAGGGCGCCACCACCGCCTCCAGCCAGGTGTCGAAGAAGGCCGACAAGCTCAACGAGGCCGCCGACGCGTGGGTCCCGGTAATCAAGGAGAAGGCACCGAAGGTCAAGAAGGGGGCCGACAAGGTCAAGACAGCGGCCGACGCGGTCAGCGACCTGGCCGAAACCGCGGCCTCATCCGACGCCGAGGTCCCCGCGACGCTGCCCAAGCCGGGAGCGGACGGACTGAAGAATCCCTCCGACTTCCAGTCCTACCTCGACGCCAACCCCGACCTGCAGCAGAACAACCCCGAGCTCTACCAGCTCCTCGCCGACGGCAAGAAGTTCGCCGAGGGCGCTGCGGACGCCGGGGCCGGCGGAAGCAACGCGTCCGGTGGCGCTGGGGGTTCCGGCGATACCGTCCTGATCGGCAAGGACAAGCTCGACAAGCTGAAGAAGGAGGCCGACAAGGTTAGCAAGGAGGCCGCCGAGGCCTCCGATGCCGCCAGCAAGGCATCCGAGCTCGCGGACGATGCCGACGACAAGCTCAAGGAGGTCGACGACCTCGACAAGGGTCTTGCCGAGCTGGCCAAGGGCAACCGGGACATGCGCGACGGCCTGAAGAAGGCGCACAAGGGGATCAAGGACCTCGACGACGGGATCGGCAAGCTGCACTCGGGCGCCGGTGACCTGGACGACGGGATCGGCAAGATCAAGGACGGGCAGCACGAGCTCGCCGACGGCCTGGAGGACGGCGTCGAGTCGATCCCCACATTCGACGACGACAAGCGCGACACCAACGGCGACATGATGAGCAAGCCCGTGCGGCTCAGCTCCAGCGTCGCCAACGAGGCGCCGCAGTACGGCACCGGCTTCGCCCCCTTCTTCGTCGCCCTGTCGCTGTGGGTCGGCGCGATGATGACGTTCATGGTGCTGCCCGCGGTATCCAAGCGCGGTCTGGCGGGCACGGCGCCCTCATGGCGGGTCGCGCTGGCCGGGTGGCTGCCGCCGGTGGCGATCGGCATCGCCCAGGTCGCGGTGATGATGTCGACGCTGCACCTGACGCTCGGCCTGGACGCGGTGTACTGGGGCGGCGTGATCGGGCTGCTTGTGCTGACGGTCGCCTCCTACAGCGCGGTGGTCCAGTGGGCGTCCGTCCGGTTCGGGACGGCCGGGCGGATCGTTTCGCTGATCCTGCTGATGCTGCAGCTCACCTCGGCGGGCGGCACCTATCCGATCGAGACCAGCCCCGGCTTCTTCCAGGCCATCGCCCCCTACCTGCCGATGAGCCACGTGGTGCAGGCGCTGCGCATCCTCATCAGCGGCGGCGACATGGGGGCTGTCTGGACCGCCTGCGGGGTGCTGACCGCCTACCTCGTCGGGGCGCTGCTGCTGACCTGGCTCGCGGTGTCGCGCAAGCGCGTCTGGACCATGAAGGACCTCTATCCGGCACTGAAAGTCTGACCCTTCAAGCGGGGTCGCGCCGCGTGTACGGCGCGGCCCCAGACGGGAGTACCGATAATGGGTACCCGGCTTCATCCCCCAGCCCCGCAGGAGCGGCCCATGAGCTCACGGCGTGAGGCGACCCGCCACCGCCTGTTCGAAGCGGCGATCACGCTGATCTCCGAACAGGGCTTCGGCGCCACATCGGTGGACCAGATCGCTGAACGCGCCGGAGTCGCGAAGGGTACGGTCTACTACAACTTCTCCGGCAAGGCCGAGCTGTACACGGCGCTCATGGAGTGGGGTGTCCAGCGGCTCTCCGACCACCTGAGCGCGGCGGTGGTGGGGCCGCCGCGCGAGGCGCTGTCCAGCGTGCTCCGCACCGAGCTGGAGTTCATCGGCACCCACGAGTCGCTGGCGCGGCTCCTGATGGCGGAGGCGTGGCGGACCCGCCAGACCTGGTACGACACCGTCCGCCAGATTAGGGCGGGGGCCATCGGCGTCATCTCCGGCCTGTTGGAGGACCTGGTGGAGGCGGGCGAGCTGCCCGACGACCTCGATATCGGTGTGGCGGGTTCGGCGCTGTTCGGGATGGTGCTGACCGTCGCCCTGGACTGGCGCACCCTGCAGCCCGATCGCCCGTTGGAGGAAATCCACGCGACGCTGATCCGACTGGTGGACGGCTTCCTCACGCGATAGGGACCGGGCCGCGTAACCGCGGCCGCCTTCCCCGCCCCTCCGCCCGCATACGCGCGAAAGGCCGTGGCTCGGTACCGAGCCACGGCCTTT